>UQZH01000001.1 GCA_900545445.1 uncultured Collinsella sp.
GACGGAAAGCACATTAAGTGCTTTCCTTTGCGTGCGGAACTCGCGACAAACTTAATATATTTCGCCGCCCCTCTGCCAAGCTCGGGAGACGATACGTTGATGTCTGCTTAACTCTGCTCGCTCAGCTAATTACTTTGTTGGGGGTCCACTATTTGCTGGAGGGTGAACTTACATTGATGAGGTTCGCCTTCTGCTTGTGACTTTGCCTCATCGAAATCGAAGATCATGATGGCGCAGTTGGGGAGTTTTGTTGGAAGCTCGAAGCCCTCTGGGGCTGCAGCCTTAATGAATTGGCGGCTGGCGCTGCCGTGGCTTACTGCTAGGAGGGCTTCGATGCCCTCGGAGTCCATGAGATTAGTGAGGGTGCCTACCATGCGTTCTTGCAGTGCGCGGCTTCCTTCTCCTCCGAAGGGGACCAGGTCCTCGCCCGGGTCCCAGACGTCGGTGGGTAGCGCGTCGTGCGGGCCTTCTTCGAAGGTGCCGTAGCAGCGCTCGATAATGCCTTCGCAGGGCTCGGCTGCTGCGTCCGGGCCGAGGAGCTCGCATGCGACGAGCTGAGCTGTGTCCATGGCTCGGCCTAAGGGCGAAGAGACCACTTTGTCGGGGACGACGCCGTGGGCTTTGAGCCATGCGGCTGCCATCCCGGCTTGCTGACGGCCTAAGTCGGTGAGCGGTGAATCGCAGCGGCCCTGGACCAGCTTTTTGACGTTGAACTCCGTCTGACCGTGACGGAGTAGATACAGCTTCTTCATGCTCTCCCCTTCTGCATAACCTGCTTTGCCGGCACAGCCTTACTCGTGGGTATGCCCTACGTAGTCTTCGTCGATCGTAATCTTGGCAATCGACTTGGGATATTCCGATTCGACCCGTTGTGCCAGCGCGTGCTTTACGTCTTCGGCACTCATCTGCAGATCCGAGGGACGCACGCAGTCAAAGATCACGTTGGTGTGCGTAGGACCCGGCACACAGCGTAGATCATGAATCGAGAGGCGGTTATCGATCTCCTGAGCCATTGCGTTGATACGCAGGCGCATGCTCGCCAGCTTGGGGTCATCGGTCACGATGGGGTCGTAGTGAAGTGTGACAATCATGCCGTCTTCGTTCCTAAACGACTGCTCGATGTTATCGAGCGTGTCGTGACTTTCCAGCGGGCTGGCCTCGGCCGCCATCTCGGCGTGCGCACTTGCAAACTTCCTGCCCGGGCCGTAGTCGTGAACCATCAAATCGTGAACGCCCAAAACGCCGGGATAGCTCATGATCTTGTCTCGAATGTGCTTGACCAGCTTAGGATCGGGTGACTGGCCCAAAAGCGGGCTTACCGTATCTTGAATAAGTTCAAGGCCGCTCCAGCCAATATAGGCGCCAACGGCAAGGCCAACCCATGCGTCAAGATTGATGTGCGTCACCTGCGAAACAATCGCACATGCCAGCACGGCGCCTGTGGCAAGGACATCGTTCTTGGAATCCTGCGCGGTCGCATGCAGCGTCTCGGACTCAATGCGATCGCCGAGCTTTTGGTTGAGGGCCGCCATCCACAGCTTTACAACCATCGAAAGTGCCAGGACTGCCACCAGGGCAAGCGAGAACTCGACAGGCTCCGGGTTGACAATACGCTCCACCGAGGACTTCACCAGTTCGATGCCAATAAGCAGCACGAGCGCCGCCACGACCAAACCCGAGAGATACTCGTAGCGACCGTGGCCGTAAGGATGCTCGGGGTCGGCCGGCTTGCTCGCCAGCTTAAAGCCCAGCACGCTCACGATATTCGAGCTGGCATCGGACAGGTTGTTCATGGCATCCGCCACAATCGAAACCGATCCCGACAGCACACCAATTGCGCCCTTCGCAGCACAAAGCGCAACATTAGCGAGAATACACACCATGCCCGTCAACGTGCCCACGCGCGCACGGTCGCCCTGCGCACGACGAACGATCCACTCGATCATCTTCATCAGCCCCCACGGTACTGCCTATATATATCTATTGCTCAAACGGATTGTAGTGTAGCCACTTTGTCCTTCAGATACAAAAAAGGCCACAACCCACACGGGCCACGGCCTTGGAATATGGCAAAGGAATCGTCCTTGTGTCGCACAGGTTTACGCGCTTACTTCGGCCACGCTCTTCGAGGTTTCGGGTGAATCGGCTCCGTCCCCCGTCGTCTGTCCCTTCGCCGGCACCACGCCAAAGCAGTAGCTCAGCGCCGCAGACACCGCAAATGCCACACCGCCGGCAGCGCAGCACCACAGCAGGTTCGAGATGCCGCCCGTGGCAAAGCCAATGACCATAAGGACATTCGTCATGCCGATGGTATAGGCCGTAACGTGGCCCACGGCCGCAACAAGGCCTCCGACGGCGCCGCCAATGGCCATGCACGTCAGGCACCTGCCATATTTAAAGCCGCAACCGTACAGCGCCGGCTCGCTTACGCCGCCAAGAACACCCGAGATTGAATAGCCCAGCATGAGCGCCTTCTCGTCCTTATCCGCAACGCGAAGCGACGCGCCAAAGGGCATGCCCCAAACGGCGAACGTTGCCATCGTCGCGGCGATCAGGATGCACGAATCCGTTCCCACACTCATAAACTGCGCATAGGCGAGCGATAGGACAACGTTGCTGACGCCGGCGATCTTTAGGAACTCCCAGCCCGCAGCAAGCCCCATGAGCGTGAGCAGCGACACGATGCCACCGGAATTGCCAAGCATAAACATAAGCTGGCCCAACAGCATGCCCAGATAGCTGCCCGCCGGTGCCGTAATACACAGCGAAACCGGAACCATGACAAGCATGGTCGCAAACGGAACAAACGAAAACGCCACGGCCCTAGGGATAACGCGCTTAAAGAAACACTCCACTCGCCATAGCACAGGCACCGAAAGGAGAACTGGAATAACAGTCGTCGTGTAATCGTTGACCGGCGCGGGAAGCAGACCATACACGGAAGTCATCGATGCCCCCGTCGTCGATGCGGCATCGACGAGCTTGAGCAGATCGGGCGCAATCAATACGCCGCCCAGCATCATACCCAGCTGCTCCGAGCAACCGAGCTGGCGGGCGGCCGCCCAACCAAGATAGATGGGCAAAAAGTAGTAGCCGGCGTTATAGAGCCAACTGTAGAACAGGCGATAGATTTCGGAATCGGCAGACCACAGGCCCAGCATGCCTTCGCCCATAATGACGGCGACGGTGCGGAACAACGCCGCGCAGACAATAAACGGCAGCGCCGACATCATGCTTTTGGACAGATAATCGACCACGGCCATGGCGTTTGATGAAACCGACGTTGTAAACGAGGTGTTAGAAACTTGTAGCATGGAACGCCTTTCCCAATATGACATGCGGGCTGTCCCTTTGTCACATCGTGCGGTACTGACCGATTGCGCGGTACTTTTCGTAGCGGAGGTTTGTGAGGGTCGCGTCGTCGAGCTGCCCAAGCGCATCGAAGGCATCAAATGCCGAGGACATGACGGCACCGGCGATCTCCTCATGCGACAGGCCCTTATCGTCAACAATGCCGTCAATGATGCCGAGCGCCAGCAGATCGGGGGCCGTGAGCTTAAGCGCCTCGGCGGCCTCATTCGCGCGCTCGGTATCCTTCCACAGGATCGACGCACAGGCCTCGGGGCTCACGACCGAATAGGCCGAGCTCGAGAGCATCAGGATGCGGTCGGCCACGGACAGCGCCAGCGCGCCACCAGAGCCGCCCTCGCCTGTCACCACCGAGACAATCGGCGTCTTAAGGCCGCTCATCTCCATGAGGTTCTGGGCAAGCGCCTCACCCTGGCCGCGTTCCTCGGCACCGATGCCGCAAAACGCGCCCGAAGTATCGACCAGGCACAGAACCGGTCGACCAAACTTTTCGGCCTGGCGCATCAGGCGACGCGCTTTGCGGTAGCCCTCGGGATGTGCCATACCAAAGTTGCGACGCATGCGCTCTTTGGTCGTGGTGCCGCGCTCGATGGCGATGACCGTTACGGGGCGTCCGTCTTTCCAGCCAATGCCAGCCACCACAGCAGCGTCGTCGCCAAAGTAGCGGTCGCCGTGCAGCTCCACAAATCCATCCAGGCCCAGCGAGATCATCTCGCCTGCCGTGGCGCGATCTGCCGAGCGGGTCTGCTTGACAATCTCGAGCGCGGTTTTTGGTGCGGCCGAGCGCTTGAACAAGTGTCCCAGCTTTTTGCCGCGGCGACCCGTATGCACGATCTCATGCGGTGCCCCCAGGCCGGGCGCGTGCCCTTCGTGCAGCGCCAGCAGCTCGCCTACCGTGAGCGCAATCTCGCCACGCGGAACAACGGCATCGCAAAAGCCGTGCTCCAGCAAAAACTCGGAGCGCTGGAATCCCTTGGGCAGGCGCTTGTGCATGTTCTGCTCGATCACGCGCGGGCCGGCAAATGCCGTCAGGGCATCGGGCTCGGCCAGGATAATATCGCCCTCCATGGCAAAGCTCGCGGTTACGCCTCCGGTCGTGGGGTCAGTGAGCACCGTGATATACAGGCCGCCCGCCTCGCTATGGCGCCTAACCGCCGCAGAAATCTTGGCCATCTGCATGAGCGAGGTCACGCCCTCCTGCATGCGGGCGCCACCCGATACGGTAAAGCCAACGACCGGCAGTCCCAGCTCGGTCGCACGCTCAAATGTGCGGCAGATCTTCTCGCCCACCACGGAACCCATCGAGCCCATCATAAAGTTGGCGTCCATAAAGAAGAGCGCCGTATCGCAACCGCAGATTTTGCCCTTGCCGCACACAACGGCATCGCGCTCGCCCGAACGTTCGCTCACGCTCTTGAGCTTGTCGGCATAGCCGGGAAACGAAAGGAAGTCCTCCGGCGCCAGACTGGCATCCCATTCCTCAAACGTGCCCTCGTCAATCGTCATGTGCATGCGGTCGCGCCCGCTCACGCGAAAGTGTTTGCCGCAACGAGGGCAGACCTCGAGGTTGTCGTGCAGGCGCGCCTCATCGATCACGCGGCGGCACTCCGGGCACTTGATAAACACGTGGCGCGCGGGAAACTCGGCGCACGACTCGGTCATCGGTCCCTCGAGGACGTTGACCGTCTTCGCTTTTCTATTCATCAGCATAGAGATGCCCCATTAGATCGGTGTGATACATGCCCGACAAGAACTCGTCGTTTGCCAGCACGTCGAGCTGAAGCTCGCTGTTTTCGCTCACGCCCTCAATCACGAGCTCGCCCAGGGCCGAGCGCATCTTGCGAATGGCGCCGTCACGCGTGGGCGCACACACGATGAGCTTGCCGAGCATGGAGTCGTAGTACGGCGGAACTTTCGCACCGGCAAACATGGCGGAATCCCAGCGCACGCGCGGACCACCCGGCACACGCAACGCGGTGACCGTTCCGCATGACGGCAGAAAGTCTGGCGTTTCGGCATTGATGCGGCACTCCATAGCATGGTTGCGGACCGGCATGTCCTCCTGCTCAAAGGGCAGAGGCTGGCCGGCTGCCACGCGCAGCTGCCACTTGACCAAGTCGGTATCGGTCACAAACTCCGTAACCGGATGCTCCACCTGCAAGCGCGTGTTCATTTCCATAAAGTAGAAATTGCCGTCGTCCGAATACAGGAACTCGATGGTACCGGCTCCTTCGTAGCCGACGGCACGAGCCAGGTCACGCGCTGCCTTGTGCATGCGAGCACGAATGTCGTCGTGTCCGTCGAGGCACGGCGCGGGGCTCTCCTCGATTAGCTTTTGGTTGCGCCGCTGCACCGAGCACTCGCGCTCGCCGAGCGAAAACACATGGCCCTGCTTATCGGCCATAATCTGTACCTCAACGTGATGCGCCGGCGCGACGAACTTCTCCATGTAGCACTCGCCGTCGCCAAAAACGGCCTCGCCCTCGGCGCGTGCTTCAATAAAGGCCTTTGCCGCATCTTCCACGCGCTCGACCTTACGAATACCGCGACCGCCGCCGCCCGCACGCGCCTTAATAAGCACGGGGCAGCCAATGCGCTCAGCCTCGGCCGTTGCCTCCTCGGGACTTTTGAGCAAATCGCAGCCCGGCACGATGGGCACGCCCGCCGCGGCAGCCGTTCGACGTGCGGCGTCCTTGTCGCCCATGCTGTCGATCACCTTGGCCGAAGGACCAACAAACGCCAGGCCATACTTGTCGCAGTCGCGCACGAAGCTCGCCTTCTCGGAGAAAAAGCCATAGCCGGGATGAATTGCCTTAGCTCCCGACTTCACGGCACAGGTGAGCACAGCATCGTCGTTGAGGTAGCTCTCGGCAAGACGCGGGCCGCCGATGCAATACGCCTCGTCGGCAAGCTGCACGTGCAGCGCGTCCGCATCGGCCGTGGAGTAGACGGCGACGGTCTTGATGCCCATATCGCGGCACGCGCGGATAACACGGACCGCGACTTCGCCGCGGTTGGCGATGAGCACTTTGTCGAACATGAAGCCTTCCTTAACTTTCGTGCATGAGTGCAAAAGACATATCGGCGCGGCAGCAAACCTCACCGTTGACGCTCGCAGTACCCGTCGCAAAGCGGAACGGCCCGCGCGCACGCGTGATGGAGCACACCAGATCAACCGTGTCGCCCGGGCGCACCGGACGCTTAAAGCGCACCTTGTCCAGACTCGTGTAGAACGGCGTCGCGCCGCGCGCCTCCTCATCGCCCATCAGCAGCACGCAACAGTTTTGGGCGAGCATCTCGCACTGAATCACGCCGGGGACCACCGGGTTTCCCGGAAAATGCCCCTGCAAAAAGTACTCGTCGCCCGTGATCGTGATCTTGCCGTGGGCCTCGTCGCCCACCAGCTCGGCCTCGTCGAGCAAAAGCATCGGTTCGCGATGCGGCAACAGTTCCTTAAGCTCTTCTTTGTTCATGGATATCACCTATCCGATCCTCATGAGGCAGCTGCCAAACTCCACGAGGTCGCCGTCGGCCACGCAGATCTCGAGCACCTCGCCGTCTGCCTCTGCCGTTACCTCGTTGAGAACCTTCATGGCCTCGATGATGCAGAGCGTCTCGCCGGCCTTGACCTTAGAGCCCACGTGCACAAACGGCTCGTCGCCCGGCGCCGGGGCAGCATAGAAAACGCCGACCATGGGAGCGGTCACCTCGGTGCCCTTGGGCTCTGGTGCGGCGGCAGGTGTCTGCGCGGCGGGCTCCGGTGCGGCAGGCGCGACTGTGGGAGCTGCAACTGGAGCGGCCATAGCGCTCGGCATGGGCATGGGCACGGCAACCGGCTGTGCGGCGCTCGCGCGCTCGAGTTCGACCGCGGTGCCATCGGGCTCCTCAACGCGCACGCGCGTGAGGCCGCGGTCCTCCATCACATCGGCTATCTCGGCAAGTCTTTTGGAATCCATGCTCTAGCTCCTCGTATATCTACGCAGCGCGATGGCGGCGTTGTGCCCGCCAAAGCCTAGGTTGGTCGAAAGCGCCCAGGTAAGGTCGGCGCGAACTGCGCGATTGGGCGTGTAGTCAAGATCGCAGGCGGGATCGGGCGTGCGGTAGTTAATGGTCGGCGGCACCACGCCCTGCTCGAGCGCCATGGCGCAGGCCATGACCTCGATGGCGCCCGTGGCACCGATCATGTGGCCGGTCATCGACTTAGTCGACGAGACGTGCGCGGCGCGCGCCGCGTCCTCGCCGAGCGCACGCTTAATGCCCGCCGTCTCGGACGAATCGTTGAGCTTGGTCGATGTGCCGTGGGCATTGATGTAGAGACCCTCGGAAGGCTTGACGTCGCCCTCGGTCACCGCCAGCGATATCGCGCGGGCAATGCCGGCAGCCTCGGGATCAGGACTCGTGATGTGATAGGCATCATCGGTGTTGCCGTAGCCCACGACCTCGGCATAAATGTGCGCACCGCGCGCCTGCGCATGTTCCATGCTCTCGAGCACGAGCACGCAGGCGCCCTCGCCCATCACAAAGCCGTCGCGGTCTGCATCGAACGGACGGCAGGCCGTCGC
The DNA here is from genome assembly GCA_900545445.1 of uncultured Collinsella sp. Classification (GTDB taxonomy): domain Bacteria; phylum Actinomycetota; class Coriobacteriia; order Coriobacteriales; family Coriobacteriaceae; genus Collinsella. The sequence goes on from UQZH01000001.1 coordinate 7,932, forward strand.
GGGATCGGGGTTGGTGGTCAATGCGCGGCAGGACGTAAAGCCCGCAACGGCATCGGGGATAATGGCCGCCTCGGCGCCGCCCGCGAGGATCGCGTCGGCATAGCCGTGCTTGATGGCGCGGAACGCCTCGCCCACCGCATGGGCCGAGGTTGCGCACGCGGTCACCACGGGCAGGGTCGGGCCCTTTGCCTTGTGGCGGATTGCGATATTGCCCGATGCCATGTTGGGGATCATCATCGCGATCATATAGGGCGATGCGCGGCGGGGCCCACGTTCGGCAATCGTATGGACGTTGTCGACGAGCGTCGTCATGCCGCCCACGCCCGAGCCCACGTAGACGCCCAGGCGCTCGCGATCGATGGCGCCTTCGACATCAAAGCCCGCATCGTGCATGGCTTCGTCCGAAGCCGCCATCGCAAACTGAACGCAGGGGTCCAGATGCTTGGCGTCACGCTTGCCAAAGTACTCGTTGCCGTCAAAGCCCTTGACCTCGGCCGCCACCTTGACGGCAAATGCATCGGTATCGAAGTGCGTAATCGGGCCGATGCCGCACGTGCCAGCGCACATTGCCGCCCAGGTGGCAAGCGCGGTGTTGCCGAGCGGCGATACGGCACCTATGCCGGTGATTGCAACTCTCTGTTCCATCATGGTCTCCTCATCCAAGCCGTTCTTCGGCCCTGATTTCTACATCGCCATTCCGCCGTCAACGCGTACAACCTCGCCCGTAATGTAGGAAGCCGCATCGCTCGCCAAAAAGCGCACCACGCCGGCCACTTCCTCGGGGCGCGCCATGCGCTTAAGGGGAATCTGCTCCTCGGTTGCCGCACGAACCTTTTCCGAAAGCTTTGCCGTCATATCTGTCTCGACAAACCCGGGGGCGACCGCGTTCACTCGTACACCGCGGGGCGCAAGCTCGCGCGCCACCGCCTTGGTCAGGCCGATCACGCCCGCCTTGGAGGCAGCGTAGTTGGCCTGCCCGGCATTGCCCATCAGGCCCACAACCGAGCTCATGTTGACGACGCAGCCGCCGCGCTGGCGCATAAAGGTCTTGGTGAGCGCGCGCGTCGTGTTAAACGTTCCTTTAAGGTTGACATCGAGCACGCGATCGAAGGCGTCATCGCCCATGCGCATGAGCAGGCCATCGCGGGTGATGCCAGCGTTGTTGACGAGCGCCCAAATGGAGTCAAAGTCGTTGAGGACCGCTTCCACGCACGCGTTGACGGCAGCGGGGTCGGCCACGTCGCATTGATATGAGCGCGCCGTGGCGCCAGCCGCCTCGCAGGCGTCGCACGTCTCGCGCGCCGCATCGACGCTGCCGGCATAGACGACGGCGATATCGTAGCCATCCTCCGCCAGACCGATAGCGCAGGCGCGGCCGATACCCCGCGAGCCGCCCGTGACCAGTGCCACGCGACGTGAGTCGTTGCGCTCGAGCGCGCCATTGTTCAAGTTGCCCATGTCATTCCTTTCGGGTTACAGCCCTGTGGACTATGCGAGCTCGTCGGCAATAGCTGCGACCTGCTCGGCCGTCTCGCACGAATACACACGAACGTCGCTCAGCGTACGCTTGACCAGGCCGGACAGCGTTTTGCCGGGGCCGACCTCAATAAATGTGTCGATGCCTTGATCCTGCAGAGCATGCAGCGTATCGACCCAGCGTACGGCATGGCTCACCTGATTGGCCAAGACATCCGATGCCGTCTGGGGATCCGCCGGATAGGGCGCCGCTGTCATATTTGCCAAAACAGGAATGAGCAACGGGGACGGCGCGTGACCGGCCTCAATATATGCGGCAAGGCCACAGGTCGCCTCGGCCATATAGGGGCTATGAAATGCACCCGACACCGCGACCTTCATGGCGCGGCCGCCAGCCTCTTTTACTAGGACGTCGAGCTCCTGCAGCGCCTCGGGCGCTCCGGCCACAACCGTCTGCTGTGGGCTGTTGTAGTTGACTGGCCAGCAGTCCTCGCCGGCCTGTTTTGCCAGGCCCTCGACTTGCGCCGCATCGAGCTTGATGACGGCGCGCATGCCGCCCGGATGGCGCTCGGCAGCCGCGGCCATCAGCGCCGCGCGCTCGCACACGAGCTCAAAGCCCGCTCGCGTATCGAACGCCCCCGCAAAGGTGAGCGCGGCGACCTCGCCCAGCGAGAATCCCGCACAGGCGGCAGGTACCACGCCGCGCTCACGCAGGGCGGCAGCCGCTGCCAGGTCGTGCACGAACACGCAAGGCTGCGTGTTCTCGGTCTGCGAGAGCTCCTCCTTGGAGGCGCTCCGGCACTGCTCGCTCGTCCCCGGGCGCACCTCATCGGCAATGGCGAACACCTCGGCAGCCGCCGGCGATGTCTCGATCAAGTCGACGCCCATCGCGGGGTGCTGGGCACCCTGGCCGGCAAACAAAAACGCTACGCCACCCATGCGCACGCACCCTTCAGGACGTGCTCGGCGCCATCGACCAGGTCGTCAACGATTTCGCGTGCGCTCTGGCGCTCGTTGACCATGCCGGCAATCTGTCCACACAAAAACGAACCCTCTTCGTAGTTGCCGTCCTTGGCGGCCTTACGCAGCGCACCGGTTCCCATAGCACCGAGCTCCTCGGCACTCGCGCCGGAACCCTCGCTCTTGGCATAGGCGTTGGTGAAGGGGCTCTTGAGGGCGCGCACTGGATGTCCCGTCGAGCGACCGGTCGCACGCGTCGAAGTGTCGTTGGCCTTCAGGACCATCTCTTTGTACTGCTCCGAGACGGTGCACTCGTCTGCGACCAGAAAGCGCGTACCCACTTGCACGCCTTCGGCGCCCAGCATAAAGGCGGCCGCCACGCCGCGGCCGTCGGCAATACCGCCGGCGGCCACAACGGGAATGTCGACCGCATCGACGACCTGCGGCACCAGTGCCATCGTCGAGGTCTCGCCAATATGGCCGCCCGATTCGGTACCCTCGGCAACAACCGCCGTGGCCCCGCGACGCGCCACGAGACGCGCCAGCGCCACCGAGGCAACGACCGGGATGACCTTGATGCCCGCCTCGTTCCACGCCTTCATGTACTTGGCGGGATTGCCGGCGCCCGTCACGACGACCGGCACTCGCTCGTCAATCACGACCTGTGCAACCTCGTCGGCAAACGGGCTCATGAGCATGACGTTGACGCCAAAGGGCTTATCCGTCTTGGCGCGCAGCTCATGAATCTGGTCGCGAAGCCAGTTGGCGTCGGCGTTCATGGCCGCGATGATGCCTAAGCCACCCGCCTCGGACACTGCGGACGCCAGCGAGGCATCGGCAATCCAGGCCATACCGCCCTGGAACACGGGCTTTTCGATGCCGAGCAGATCGCAGAGAGGAGTCTTGAGCATCTCTACTTCTCCAATGCCGCCTCGACCGTATCGGCGAACTCGCCGACCGTCTTGGGGTTCTCCTCGGTATCGAGCTGGATGCCAAACTCGTCCTCGACGGCGACGAGGATCTCGACGGTGCCCAGGCTGTCGAGACCAATCTCCTCGAGCGTGGACTCGGGCTTCATCTCAACGTCGTCAAGACCAGCGGTCTCGCGGATAACGTCGCAAACGCGCTCGAAGGTCTTCTGATCTGCCATGGTAGTTCTCCTTTGGTTGTGCCCTAGGGCGTTTTTATTTCCTATGTGCGACTACTTCCAACGAAGCAGATAGCCACCTATATCCAGACCGGCGCCAAATCCAACCAAGGCGATCGTGTCGCCCGTGTGAAGTGCACCGGCGTTTGCCAGCCGGTCGAGGGCAAGCGGAATGCATGCGCTCGAAATGTTGCCGGTCTCGCGCAACGTGCGAACCACACGCTCGTCCGGCACGCCCAGACGCTTGACCGCCTGGCTCAGGATTCGTTCGTTAGCCTGATGGAATACAAAATGATCGATGTCTTCGACCAAAATGCTCGCATCGATCGCAAGCTTATGGACCGTGTCACAGATGGCGTTGACGCCGAACTTGAACACGCGGCGGCCATTCATGGACAGCACGCTCTTGCTATCTGCGGAAGCCTTAAACGGCGAGGTGCCGACCAGACCGGGAACGTGTAACGTCTCGACGTCGGGCGCCGTCGAAAGCTCAACGGCAAGGGGGCTGTCTCCCCCAGCCCCAATCACTGCGGCGCCTGCCCCATCGCCAAAGAGCACGCAGGTGGCGCGGTCGGTCCAGTCGAGCGCGCGCGTCATCTGCTCAGCAGCAACGATAAGCACGCGCTCGGCACGACCGCGCTCGATATAGCCCTCGGCGACATCGAGCGCAAACACGAAGCCGGCACAGGCCGCCGAGACATCGAAGGCAGGGCACGCCGCTCCTAGTCGCTCAGCAACGGCACACGCCTCAGCGGGAACAAGGTGGTCACCCGTCGTCGTCGAGCAGACGATCAGATCCAGCTGGCTCGCGTCGATTCCGGACACCTGGAGTGCCCGCTCGCTCGCCGCTACGGCAAGGTCGTCAAGTGACTCGGTGGTACAGACGTGGCGGCTCTTGATACCTGTGCGGGTAAAAATCCACTCATCCGAGGTATCGAGGAACTCAGACAGCTCGTCATTGGAAACACTGCGCTCAGGAAGCGCCGAGCCTGTTCCAAGAATCGTGAAACCCATCACTAGCCTCCTTTGAGTTGTTGACGTGTTTACATCGACCAAGAGAGGATAGCGCATTTTAGTCGTTGTTGACGTGTTAACATTAAATTGTCCAAATGCGACAAAGGCTTCACATTGTGTCTATCTCTCGACACCATTACGCGATTGCCTTATTAACTTAGGAGGTAGCAACCGTTATGGATGCCAAATTAACGATAGTCGACGTAACCGGATCGACCAACGATGACCTGCTCGAAGCAGGAAAACAGGGAGCGCCGCACGGCACAGGACTTGCCGCCCGGGCTCAAACAGCAGGACGCGGCCGGCGCGGGCACAAGTGGGACTCAACCGTCGGCAACCTATTGCTTTCGATTGTCCTGCGCCCATGCGTTAATCCTGCAAAGTTCTCTGGTCTTGCCGCCGTCAGCGGCCTAGCGGTGCTTGAAGCACTCGAAAAGCAGGGTCTTGCAAACGAGATTCGCCTTAAATGGCCCAACGACCTGGTCGCGCGAGGACGCAAGCTCGGCGGCATTCTGGTCGAGGCCGCACGCGATAACGAAGGCAAACCTTTCGCCGTCTGCGGCATTGGTGCCAACGTAAACTACACGCCCCAAGAGGTGCCCGATGGCGGCCTGGCGGCAATTAGCCTCTCGGACCTCAACGAGAGCGTTCCCGCCGTTGACATGCTCCTCGATGAGGTCTATCACGCAGTTATAGACGCTGTAGATACCTGGGCAGAGCGCCTCAACGCCAAGGAAGAAGACGCCGGTCCGCTCGCGCCCGTCCACGACGAATATATCGCTCACCTCAATTGGATCGGGAAGCACGTTATCGCCCGCTCCCCCGCTGGAGACGAGCTGGCACGAGGCATATTTAGAACGGTCGACGATTGCGGCCGCGCATGCATTGAGACCGAGAGCGGCTTGTGCGTCTTCCACTTCGAAGAAGCATCCTTGCGCCCCCTGAGCGAATAGGGCGCCGCAGCCGTCGGCTCGGCAGACGAATTCGCTATCCCAAAATCTAAACTCAAAACAAAAGGGCCCCGCTACCGTAACGGCAGCGGGGCCCTTTAAGCTATGAGCGATATCGCTTAGAGCTTGATGTCGATGTCGACGCCAGCGGGGAGGTCGAGACGCATGAGCGAATCAACGGTGCCCGAGGTGGGGTCGAGGATGTCGATGAGGCGCTTGTGGGTGCGCATCTCGAACTGCTCACGGGAGTCCTTGTTCACGTGCGGCGAGCGGATAACCGTGTACAGGTTGCGCTCGGTGGGCAGGGGGACAGGACCGGAGACGCGAGCGCCGGTCTTCTGAGCGGTCTCGACGATGAGCTTCGCGGACTGATCGACGACCTCGTGATCATAGCCCTTGAGGCGAATGCGGATCTTTTGGGTAGCCAACTTAAACCTCCAAAGAGTGCGAGAGATGTTCTCGCGGATTACGTAACAGGGAGCTCGAACTTAGGCGTTCTTGCTCATGACCTCGTCCACGATGGACTTGGGCGCGGGCTCATAAGAGTCGAACTGCATCGTGTAGGATGCACGGCCCTGGGTCTGGGAGCGAAGGTCGGTAGCGTAACCGAACATCTCGCCCAGCGGCACCTTGGCACGGATGAGCTTGCTGTTCTTGCGATCCTCCATGCCCTCGATCTTGCCGCGGCGACCGGAGAGGTTGCCCATAACGTCGCCCATGTACTGCTCGGGGGTCTCGACCTCGACAGCCATGATCGGCTCGAGCAGCTGCGGATCGGACTTCTTGAGGGCGTCCTTGATAGCCATGGAACCGGCGATCTTGAAGGCGGCCTCGGAGGAGTCGACCTCGTGGTAAGAACCGTCGAACAGGGTGACCTTAACGTCGAGGACCGGGAAGCCGGCGATAACACCGGTGTTCAGGGCCTCCTGGATGCCCTTGTCGATGGACGGGATGTACTCCTTGGGCACGACGCCGCCGACGATAGCGTTGACGAACTCGTAGCCGAAGCCCTCCTCCATCTTCTCGAGCTTGATGACGGCGTGACCGTACTGACCGCGACCGCCGGACTGACGGACGAACTTGCCCTCAGCCTTCTCGACGTCGTGACCAGCGGTCTCGCGGTAGGCAACCTGGGGCTTACCAACGTTAGCGTCAACCTTGAACTCGCGGAGCAGACGGTCGACGATGATCTCGAGGTGCAGCTCGCCCATGCCGGCGATGATGGTCTGGCCGGTCTCGTGGTTGGTGGACACCTGGAAGGTCGGGTCCTCCTCGGCGAGCTTGGTCAGAGCCAGGGACATCTTGTCCTGCTCGGCCTTGGTCTTGGGCTCGATGGCAACGTCGATAACGGGCTTAGCGAACTCGATCTTCTCGAGGACGATCTCCTTGCCCTCGGCGCACAGGGTGTCACCGGTGGTGGAGTTCTTGAAGCCGACGCAAGCGACGATGTCGCCGGCGGCAGCGTCGTCACGGTCGATACGCTCGGCGGCGTTCATCTCGAGGATGCGGCCGAGGCGCTCGCGCTGACCGTTGGAAGCGTTGACCACGTAGGAGCCGGACTCGGCGCGGCCGGAGTAAACGCGGACGTAGGTGAGCTTACCGACGAACGGGTCGGTCATGATCTTGAAGACCAGGCCGGAGAAAGGCTCGTCGAAGGAAGGATGACGCTGGATCTCCTCGCCGGTATCCGGATCGGTACCGGTGACGGCCTCAACGTCGAGCGGGCTGGGCAGGTAGTCGACGACAGCGTCGAGCAGCTCCTGAACGCCCTTGTTCTTGTAGGCGGAGCCCACGAAGACGAGGTTGAGCTCGTTGGCCAGAACGCCCTTACGCAGGGCAGCCTTGAGCTCCTCGACGGTGAAGTCCTCCTCCATGAGGATCTTCTCCATGAGCTCGTCGTCAAAGCTGGCAGCAGCGTCGAGGAGCTCCTCGCGCTTGGTGGCAGCGATGTCAGCAAACTCAGCCGGGATCTCGTCCATCGGCTCGGGGTAGGTCATGCCCTTGTCGTCGGCCTTGAAGTCCCAAGCAGTCATGGTGACGAGGTCGATGACGCCCCAGAAGTTGTCCTCGGCGCCCATCGGGACCTGAGCGGCCACGGCGTTGGCGTCGAGACGATCCTTCATGGTCTCGATAGCGTTGAAGAAGTCTGCGCCCACGCGGTCATACTTGTTGATGAAGGCGATGCGGGGGACGTTGAAGGTAGAAGCCTGACGCCAAACGGTCTCAGACTGGGGCTGAACGCCGGCAACGGCGTCGAAGACGGCGACAGCGCCATCGAGGACGCGCAGGCAGCGCTCGACCTCGGCGGTGAAGTCAACGTGGCCCGGGGTGTCGATGATCTGGATGCGGTAGTCCTTACCGTCCTTGTTCCAGAAGCAGGTGGTAGCAGCGGAGGTAATGGTTACGCCGCGCTCCTGCTCCTGAACCATCCAGTCCATGGTGGCAGCGCCCTCATGGACCTCACCGATCTTGTGGGTCTTACCGGTGTAGTAAAGAATACGCTCGGTCGTGGTGGTCTTACCGGCATCGATGTGAGCCATGATGCCGATGTTACGGGTATCGGAAAGCTTGTACTTAGGCTTAGCCATGTTAGTTCCTTACCTTAACTTACCAACGATAGTGAGAGAACGCGCGGTTGGCCTCGGCCATCTTGAAGACGTCCTCACGCTTCTTGACGGAAGCGCCCAGGCCGTTGGAAGCGTCGAGGATCTCGTTGGCGAGACGCTCGGCCATGGTCTTCTCCTTGCGAGCGCGGGAGAAGTTGACGATCCAGCGGATGCCCAGAGCGGTGGAACGACGGGAGTTGACCTCCATCGGGACCTGATAGGTAGCGCCACCGACACGCTTGGGCTTAACCTCGAGCGTGGGCTTGACGTTGTCCATAGCCTTCTTGAAGGTAGCGAGAGCGTCGCCACCCTCGGACTTCTCGGCAACGATCTCGAAAGCGGTGTAAACGATGCGCTCAGCGGTGGCCTTCTTGCCGTCAAGAAGGACCTTGTTGATGAGCTGAGTCACCAGGCGGTTGTTGTAAACGGCGTCAGGCTGAACCTCACGACGATTAGCTGCTGCACGACGCGGCATGTGAAATCTCCTTAAGTATCTACCGTGCGGCCCTTAGGCGGCACACGGCGAAAGTATCAAAACGTTATCTGGCTTATTTAGCCTTGGGGCGCTTAGCACCGTACTTGGAACGGGCCTGCATACGGTTCTGGACCGGAGCAGCGTCGTAGGCGCCACGGATGACGTGATAACGGACACCAGGGAGGTCACGGACACGACCGCCGCGGACGAGCACGATGGAGTGCTCCTGCAGGTTGTGGCCCTCACCCGGGATGTAAGCAGTAACTTCGATGCCGTTGACGAGGCGAACACGGGCAACCTTACGAAGAGCCGAGTTCGGCTTCTTGGGGCTCGTGGTGAAGACGCGGGTGCACACGCCGCGCTTCTGGGAGTTGTGCTGCAGAGCAGCGTTCTTGGACTTCTTGGGCACGGAACGACGGCCCTGGCGAACCAGCTGGTTAATAGTAGGCAAAGCGTACTCCTTCTCGAATGATTCCAGCTTTCTGTAAAGTGCAACGGCTTGAATCGAGGGGTCAGCATCCCCCTACGAAACACGCAGTTCGATAGGATACGTGGCGTTAGCTGTGCCGTCAACAGACCACGCCGCCGGGCGTATCCCAAAATAGCCATATTTCCGCAAAGCCTACACAAAAGGAATCCCCTCCTGTGCGCGGGGGCGGATTCCCGGCCCGGGCGGCCCGCTGTTTAAGTTTGCTGCTCTACAGTCCTGCGCAAGACGGAAAGCACATTAAGTGCTTTCCTTTGCGTGCGGAACTCGCGACAAACTTAAACAGCGGGCCGCCCGGACCGGGAATCCGACGTGCTTGTCGGGGCAACGTTCCCTTCCAAATAGGGACAGGTTTATTTTGGTCGGTTTTATCTGGGGAAACGTCGCGCTCCAGCGGTGATCTGCTCTCATCTGTCGCATGGAAATCGGCGGCGTTTCCATTTAACGCAAAAGAGGCCGCTTCCCCTAGTAGGAAGCGACCCCAAATCTTACGAATAGACGATGGTAAAGGGCTCTTTCGTTTCGGTCTCCCCTGTTGATGTATACCTCACAATTTCAAGGGTTACCGAGACAACTTGATCGACATCAATCAACTTCGTTGGCACCCAGATGTTCTCTCCGCTATTGCGCCCATAAGAAAAATATAAGTTGAACACCCCTGCGTCGTCATCTTCGATAATCTGCTCCGATCCATCCTTGTAGCTGACGGTCAGCTTATTATCAACTGCTTCATAGCCCAAATCATCGATGTGCGTCTGGATGGAAAACGGGCTGATCTCGAGAGGCGAGTCACCGGAGCGGAGTTCCTTTGTATCGACGTATGTTCCAATATTGAACTCGGGTGTCGACGCCTCAAACCTCCTCGCACTCTCACCTTCACCCTCGGTCCAATGGATATTCCAGGTGACAGCATGTTGCAAATCTCGCTCGCGATCCATAGCGGCAAAGTACATCGTGCCATTAATGACAGTATCGCTTGATGTGTCCTTATCAATTGTGCTGCGTGTGTCAGGCCATTCCTCGCCGAACTTCATATCGGGCGTGCCGATGCCCTGCTCTTCTTCATCATAGAGAACAAGTTCGCCAATCTCTGCTGCTGGCTTGTAGTAGTTAACTCCATTTGGATTGGACAACGTAAACGTCACGGCTCCGCAGCCGTTTTGGTCGATTGCCATCTCATGGATATCAAGCGTATAGCCGTTGCCCTCGACGGACAGATTAACCTCCTGGACTGCGCCTTCCAGGCTTTGGGGCGCGATGCCATCGCCAAACTCTCTGGTGTAGGTATATTTAGTTCCCGATGAGCCGCCGTTGGTCCAGGTAATGGAATCCCCGTTGCCGTGGTTTCCCCAGGCAGAGGCAAAATAGCTGGAATTGACGACGGCGTAGGCGACCCCTCCGGTCGCCAACACTCCGGCAAGGCATCCGATCACGGCAACATACAGAGGCTTCGCGTGACCCTTTCGGCGAAGCGGCTCACCAGCAGCGGCATAAAGAACACGGTCAGCAAGATCGCTATCGGCTTGGACGGACTCGAAGGCCTGCTTGATTTGATTGGATTTCACGGTCGCCCTCCTCTAGGATGAACTTGAGCTTCGATCTGCCGCGAGCCAAACGCGTTCGAACAGTCGCGGCTGGCACATGCAATAACTCGGCAATCTCTGAGGTCGAAAAGCCCAGATAGTAATAGAGCATGATGGGAACACGGAATCGTTCCGGAAGTCGCATAACGTCTGACAGGACCGCCTTGGTCTCCTCCTGCGCCGTCGAAAGCGAATCGGCCAGGTTCTCAATATCCTCCACACGCCTCCATGGCTTTCGAAAGAGCGATTTACATTCATTGATCGTGACCCGGATAAGCCAGCGGCGAAGATGTTCCCAACTTTCAAAGTGCCCATCGCTTTTAAGCAACTTAAGAAAGACATCTTGGGCAACATCGTCGGCATCGGCGCGATCGCGCAGGTACGTCAATGCGATCCGAAACACGACATCCCGGTGATCTTCAACCGCCTGTCTAAATGCTTGTTCTTCCATAATCACCTCCCGGTGACGTTAATGATTCTTGATGAGGCCCTCACCATAGATACGCTTTGACCGAGCGATATGTTTCAAATTCAAGCAGGAATAACCTACCAAAATAAACCTGTCCCTTTTTGGCAAAAGGAACCCCCTTCTGTGCGCGGGGGCAGATTCCCGGAACGGGCCGCCCGCTGTTTAAGTTTGCTGCTCTACAGTCCTGCGCAAGACGGAAAGCACATTAAGTGCTTTCCTTTGCGTGCGGAACTCGCGACAAACTTAAACAGCGGGCGGCCCGTTCCGGGAATCCGACGTGCTCGTTGGGGCAACGTTCCTCATCAAAAAAGACCCGCTCCCCTGTTGGGAAGCGGGTCTTTGGAAGTACGGTTAACGTACTAGGAAATTACTCCTCGTCGTTGTCCTTGGCCTCTTCGGCGTCGTCGGTGTCCACGAGCTGGTTGAGCAGCTCATCGAGAGAAGCCATGTCCTCGTTGATGGCACCGTTGGCGGGAGCCTTCTTGTCGTCGATCGGGGCGCCCAGGAGCTCCTCGTCGGCGTCGGCGTGATGCGTCGGAGCGGAGGTACCCAGCAGGATATCGTCCGGACCGTCGGGGCTAAAGACCATCTGCAGCAGCTGCGAGAGGTCTTCCTCGTCGGCAACGTCGTCGTTGTTCTCGAGGATGTAGAGCAAGTCGTGGGCCTCCAGGCCGTCACGGAGCTCCTCGATCGCCTTGGCACCGATGCCGTCGATGCGCAGCAGATCCTCCTCGGACTTGCCGACCAGGTCGCCGACCGTCTCGATGCCGACCTCGCTGAACTTGTTGGTCCAGCGCTGCGACACGCCCAGGTCGTCGAACAGGTACAGGCGAGCCTTCTCGGCGGAGATGGTGTGGCCGTTGCGGGTGAACGAACCGTCAGCACCACCGAACTCGTCGTAGCCGGCCCAGTCGAGCTGCTGCGGGAGCTGCTCGTCCAGGTCCTTGAGCTCCTCAGGAGCCCACTCGGGCAGCGACTTGGCGTTGGGCGAAGCCGGGCCGTCGATGTCCACGTAGCCGTCGGCCGTACGATACGTCAGCTTGGCGTTGGCGTACGGCTTGAGGCCGGTACCAGCCGGGATCTTCTTACCGACGATGACGTTGGACTTAAGGTCGAGCAGATGGTCGACCTTGCCCTCGATGGCAGCCTCGGTAAGGACGCCGGCGGTACGGATGAACGAAGCGCTCGACAGCCAGGAGTCGATGTTGGACGCGACCTTGAGCGTACCCAGGATGACGGGCTCGGCAACAGGAGCCTGACCGCCCAGACGGGCAACGCGCTCGACCTCGTCAGCGAACTCGTAGCGGTCGACGTACTGACCAAGCAGGTACTTGGAGTCGCCGGGGTTGGTGATCTGAACGCGACGCAGCATCTGACGTGCGAGCACCTCGATGTGCTTGTCGTTCAGGTCGACGCCCTGGCTGGTGTAGACGTCCTTGACGCTCTCGACGAAGGTGTGCATCGTCGACTCGATGTCGGTCAGCTTGCGCAGGTTGCGGAAGTTGACGAAGCCCTTGGTGATCTGGTCGCCGGCGCGAACCTCGCAGCCGTCCTCGATCTCGGGCATAAAGCGCACCGAAGCGGGGACGCGACGCTCGTCGAGGACACGGGTGTGATCCTCGGAGTCGGTGAGCGTCAGCACGTACTCGGACTTCTCGGGCTTAATCGAGAGGTGACCGGAGTACGGAGCCAGCTCGGCCTCGCGACCCAGAATCTTCTCGTTGACGTTGCCGACGATATCGAACATACGGCTGACCGTAGGCAGACCCTGCGTAATATCGTCGACGCCAGCGACGCCGCCGGAGTGAATGGTACGCATCGTAAGCTGCGTACCGGGCTCGCCGATGGACTGGGCGGCAATAATGCCGACCGCGGTACCGATGGCGACCGGACGACGGGTGGAAAGATCCCAGCCGTAGCACTTCTGGCACACGCCGTACTTGGAGCGGCAGGTGAGCAGCGCGCGGAGCTTGACCTTCTTGAGGCCCGCATCGACCATCTTCTGGATGTCGGCGACCTTCTCGATGTAACCGTCCTGCTCAAAGAGCACGGTGCCATCGGGAGCCACGACGTCCTCGATGAAGCAACGGCCGACGAGGTCGGTGTTGAGGTCGGTGGTGCCGGGGATGATGAGGTTGTAGGTGACGCCCTCGTGCGTACCGCAGTCCTCCTCGCGGACGATGACGTCCTGGGCCACGTCGACCAGACGACGGGTCAGGTAACCAGAGTCCGAGGTGTGGGATGCGGTATCGACCAGGCCCTTACGGGCGCCGTAGGTCGAAATGAAGTACTCGAGCGGCAGCAGGCCCTCGCGGAAGTTCGCCTTAATGGGAAGGTCGATCGTCTCGCCGGACATGTCTGCCATCAGGCCACGCATGCCGCCGAGCTGACGCAGCTGGGTCTTAGAACCACGGGCGCCGGAGTCGGCCATCATGTACAGCGGGTTCTCCTCGTCGAACAAGTCGAGCATGAGCGCTGCGACCTTGTCGGTACAAGCGGTCCACTCGTTAACGACTTCGATGTGGCGCTCCGTCTCGTTGATGAAGCCCTCCTCGAAGTACTCGTTGATCTGGTCGACGTTGGCCTGGGCGCGATCGAGCAGCTCCTGCTTCTCGGCAGGGATGAGAGCGTCCCACACCGAGATGGTGAGGCCGGCGCGGGTAGCGTAGTGGAAGCCGGAGTACTTGATGGCGTCGAGGATCGGGCCGACCTTGGCCTCGGGGTAACGATCGCAGCAGTCGGCAACCAGCTTGGCCACATCGCCCTTGACCATCTTGTAGTTCATGAACTCGTAGTCTTCGGGCAGGCACTGGCGGTTGAAGATGATGCGGCCGATAGAGGTCTCGAAGCGCGCGGTCTTGTTGCCGGTGACGTCGTAGTCGACGAACTCGTTCTTGCCGTTCTTGACGCGGAAGATACGGGTGCCGTCCTCGTTGATGACGTTGGCGTTCTCGGCGGACACGCGGACCTGAATCTTGGCCTGCATGTCGACCTCGGAGCGGCAGTCATAGGCGTGCAGCGCGTCGTCGAAGCTGGCGAACACGTGGTTCTCGCCGGGCAGGCCGTCGCGGACCTGGGTGAGGTAGTACACACCGATGATCATGTCCTGCGAGGGGATGTTGACCGGCTTGCCGGATGCCGGCGAGCGCAGGTTGTTCGCAGAGAGCATGAGCACACGGGCCTCGGCCTGAGCCTGGCTGGACAGCGGCACGTGGACAGACATCTGGTCGCCGTCGAAGTCGGCGTTGAAGGGCGAGCAGACCAGCGGGTGCAGGTGGATAGCCTTGCCCTCGACCAGCACCGGCTCAAAGGCCTGGATGGACAGACGGTGCAGGGTCGGTGCACGGTTGAGCAGCACGACGCGGCCGTCGATGACCTCTTCGAGGATATCCCACACAAAGGTGGCACCGCGGTCGATAGCGCGCTTGGCGCCCTTGATGTTCTCGACCTTGCCAAGCTCGACCAGACGCTTCATGACGAAGGGCTTGAAGAGCTCCAGCGCCATGGTCTTGGGCAGACCGCACTGGTGCAGCAGCAGCTTGGGGTCGGTAACGATAACCGAACGGCCGGAGTAGTCGACACGCTTGCCCAGCAGGTTCTGACGGAAACGACCCTGCTTGCCCTTGAGGGCCTCGGCGAGCGACTTGAGCGGGCGACCGCCACGGCCAGAGACCGGGCGACCACGACGGCCGTTGTCGAACAGGGCGTCCACGGACTCCTGGAGCATGCGCTTCTCGTTGTTCACGATGATCGCAGGGGCGTCCAGGTCGAGCAGGCGCTTGAGTCGGTTGTTACGGTTGATCACGCGACGATACAGGTCGTTGAGGTCGGACGCGGCGAAGCGGCCGCCGTCGAGCTGGACCATCGGGCGCAGATCGGGCGGAATGACCGGGATGACATCCAGGATCATGTTCGCGGGGCTGTTGCCGCCCTTCAGGAAGGCGTCAACGACCTCGAGGCGCTTAACGGCCTTCTCGCGCTTCTGCTTCTGGGAATCCTCGTCGGCGATGATGGCCTTGAGCTTCTCGGCCTCGGAGGGGAGGTCGATGGCAGCGAGCAGGTCGCGGACGGCCTCGGCACCCATACCACCCTTGAAGTACATGGAGTAGTAACGGGTCATCTCGCGGAACAGCGGCTCATCGGAGATGAGGTCGCGCTCGGTGAGCTTCATGAAGGCGTTGAAGGCGTCCGTGCGGAGCTGTTTCTCGTCCTTGCACTCTTCCTCGATGTCGACGATGCCAGAGGCGATCTCCTCGGGGGTCAGCGGCTCCTCGTCGGAGAACTCGTCAAAGTTCTCGGGGTTGCCCTGCTCCTTGAGGGACTCGATCTGGCGGGCGCACTCGGCATCGATCTCTTCCAGATCGGCGGCGAGCTCCTCGCGCAGGTCGTCGGCGTCGGCCTCGCGAGCCTCGTAGTCGACCTCGGTGATGATGTAGCTGGCAAAGTACAGAACCTTCTCGAGGTCCTTGGACTTGATGTCGAGCATACGGCTCATCGGGAAGCTCGTGGGGCTCTTGAAGTACCAGATGTGGGACACGGGAGCGGCGAGCTCGATGTGACCCATGCGCTCGCGACGAACCTTGGCCGAGGTGACCTCGACGCCGCAGCGCTCGCAGACGATGCCCTTAAAGCGGATGCCCTTGTACTTGCCGCAGGAGCACTCCCAGTCCTTGGCGGGACCGAAAATCTTCTCGCAGAACAGGCCGTCCTTCTCGGGCTTGAGGGTACGGTAATTAATGGTCTCCGGCTTCTTGACCTCACCGTGCGACCAGGAACGGATCTGGTCGGCGGAGGCAAGGGAGATCTTTACCGAGTCAAAATCAGTAGTTTCGAAATCTGCCACAGTCAACTACTCCTTATCAGTGGTCGTGGCGGCGACAGCCTCGGGTGCCTCGGCGGTCTCGGCATCCTGGGCCTCGACGTCGGCGTCAACGCCGGCGAGCGCAGCCAGGTCGTCGAGAGCAGAGGTCTCCTCGGCGGTCACAGGGGCGGAGGCGTCCTCGTCGGCATCGTGCATGGGCTCGATGTCCAGCGCGAGGGAACGGATCTCCTTGACGAGAACCTTGAAGGACTCGGGGATACCCGGAACCGGAACGTTCTCGCCCTTGACGATGGACTCGTAGGTCTTGACGCGGCCCACGGTATCGTCGGACTTGACGGTCAGAATCTCCTGCAGGACGTTGGAAGCACCGTATGCGTACAGTGCCCAAACTTCCATCTCGCCGAAGCGCTGGCCGCCAAACTGAGCCTTGCCGCCCAGCGGTTGCTGGGTAACCAGGCTGTAAGGGCCGGTCGAACGGGCGTGGATCTTGTCGTCAACCATGTGGCCGAGCTTGAGGATGTAGGACGTACCCACGGTAATGGGCTCGCGGAACTCCTCGCCGGTGCGGCCGTCGAACAGGCGGGTCTTGCCGCGCTCGTCAAGCTGGGTGACAAACTCGGGGCGCATGTGATCGCCAAAGGCAGCGGTGGCCTTGTTGAGCATGTTCTTGTTGGCGCGACGGATGACCTCGGCGATCTCGTCCTCCTTGGCGCCGTCGAAGACGGGCGTCGAGACGAAGAACGGACCGGGGACATACTTGTCGGAGTCGGCATCCTCGGTATCCCAACCGCAGGCAGCAGCCCAGCCAAGGTGGCACTCGAGCAGCTGGCCGACGTTCATACGCGAAGGAACGCCCAGCGGGTTGAGGATAACGTCGATCGGGGTACCGTCAGCCATGTAGGGCATGTCCTCGACCGGCAGAACGTTACAGATAACGCCCTTGTTGCCGTGGCGACCGGCGATCTTATCGCCCTGCTGGATCTTACGACGCTGGGCGACGTAGACGCGCACCTGCTCGTTGACGCCGGGGGCCAGGTCGTCGCCGTTCTCGCGGCTAAAGCGGACGACGTCGATGACGCGGCCATAAGCGCCGTGAGGCATCTTAAGAGAGGTGTCGCGAACATCGTGAGCCTTGGCACCGAAGATGGCGCGCAGCAGGCGCTCCTCGGCGGTCAGAGCGCTCTCGCCCTTAGGCGTGACCTTGCCGACCAGGATGTCGCCAGGGCCGACCTCGGCGCCGATGCGGATGATGCCGTCCTCGTCGAGGTTGGCAAGCATGTCCTCGGAGAAGTTCGGGATCTCGCGAGTGATCTCCTCGGGGCCGAGCTTGGTGTCGCGGGCGTCGATCTCGTGACGGGTGATATTGATGGTCGTCAGCAGATCCTCGGCCACCAGGCGCTCGGACACGACGATACCGTCCTCGTAGTTGAAGCCTTCCCACGGCATGTATGCCACGGTGAGGTTCTGGCCCAGTGCGAGCTCGCCATGATCGGTCGAAGGACCGTCGGCCAGAGGCTCGCCCTGCTCAACGGTGTCACCGACGCGCACGAGCGGACGGTGGTTGATGCAGGTGGACTGGTTGGAGCGCTGGTACTTGGCCAGGTGATACTCGTCCATGCCGCCGGCATGCTTGACGATAATCTTGGAGGCGTCGGCATAGATGACCTCGCCGGCGTTCTTGGCCAGGGTAACCTCGCCAGAGTCCAGGGCGGCGCGACGCTCCATGCCGGTACCGACATAGGGAGCGGCGGGGTGAACCAGCGGCACGGCCTGACGCTGCATGTTGGCGCCCATGAGCGTACGCTTGGCGTCGTCGTGCTCGAGGAACGGAATCAGCGTGGCTGCGACGGAGAGCATCTGACGCGGCGAGACGTCCATGTAGTCGACGTCCTCGACAGGCACGTCGGCGGGAGCGCCGAAGGAGCCGTCGAAGTCGCGGGTACGGGCGATCACGGTATGCGGACGAACGATCTTGCCCTCGGCATCGGTCGTGATGAACTCGTTGGTCTTGGGATCGAGCGGCGTGTTGGCCGGCGCGATGACGTGCTTCTCTTCCTCGTCAGCGGTCATCCAGTCGATCTGGTCGGTGGCAACGCCGTTCTCGACGCGACGGAACGGAGCCTCGATGAAGCCGTACTCGTTGACGCGGGCGTAGAGGGCGAGCGAGCCGATCAGGCCGATGTTGGGGCCTTCGGGGGTCTCGATCGGGCACATGCGGCTGTAGTGCGAGTTGTGAACGTCGCGGACGGCCGTCGGCACGTTGGTGCGGCGGCTGGAGCCCGACTTGTGGCCGGCAAGACCGCCAGGGCCGAGTGCGGACAGACGGCGCTTGTGGGTCAGACCGGTCAGGGGGTTTGCCTGGTCCATGAACTGCGAGAGCTGCGAGGAACCAAAGAACTCCTTGATAGAGGCCACGATCGGACGGATGTTGATGAGCGACTGCGGGGTGATCTCGTCGATGTCCTGGGAGCTCATGCGCTCACGGACGACGCGCTCCATACGGCTCATGCCGATACGGAACTGGTTGGCGACGAGCTCGCCGACGGTGCGAATGCGGCGGTTGCCAAAGTGGTCGATGTCGTCGACCTTGAAGCCCTGCTCGCCAGCAGCGAGGGACAGCAGGTAGCGCAGCGTAGCGACGATATCCTCGTCGGTGAGCACCGTGACCTCTTCCTCGGTGGTGAGATTGAGCTTCTTGTTGACCTTGTAGCGACCGACGCGGGCCAGATCGTAGCGCTGCGGGTTGAAGAGCAGGCCCTCGAGCAGGCTGCGGGAAGCATCCACGGTGGGAGGCTCGCCCGGGCGCAGGCGACGGTAGATCTCGATAAGAGCATCCTCGCGGGTAAGGGCGGTATCGCGCTCGAGGGTGCGCTTGATCACATCGGAGTTGCCGAGCAGCTCGATGATATCGTCGTTGGTGACGGCGATGCCAAGGGCGCGCAGGAACATCGTGGCGCTCTGCTTGCGCTTACGGTCGATGGAGACCATGAGCTGGTCGCGCTTGTCGACCTCAAACTCGAGCCAGGCACCGCGGGACGGGATGATCTGAGCCTTGTAGATCTGCTTGCCCGAATCCATCTCGGAGCTGTAGTACACGCCCGGGGAACGGACGAGCTGGGAGACGACGATACGCTCGGTACCGTTGATGATAAAGGTGCCCTGATCGGTCATCATGGGGAAGTCGCCCATAAAGACGAGCTGCTCCTTGATCTCACCGGTCTCCTTGTTAGTGAGACGGACGTCGGTCAGAAGCGGAGCCTGATAGGTCATGTCCTTCTCGCGGCACTCCTCGACGGTGTGCGCGGGATCGCCAAACTGATGCTCGCCGAAGGTAACCTCGAGAACATGGTTCTGGCTCTGGATGGGGCTGGATTCCTTGAACGCCTCACGAAGGCCCTCGTCCTTAAAACGCTCAAAGGATTCCCTTTGAACAGAGATAAGGTTGGGGAGCTCCATGGCCTCCGGGATTTTCCCGAAGCTGACGCGCTTGCGCTCAGTGGCAGTGTATGCGTAGGTCACCAGGTTTTTCCTCCTTCACGGAAATGCTCGGTGGATTGGCGAGGCATAGCTTCGCCAGTTATCGCAACCTAATAGTTTATCAGGTACCGACCGTTGAGCAAGAAAAGCCTTGACGTGATTGAGTTTTTGGAGTAGCAAAGTTTTTCGACAGAAAACATGCAGGTAGATGGATGTGCATCGAACACCTGTTCATATATTTTCTGTGAACAGAGGGCTAGCAATCGCAGCTCTTATAAAAAACGGGCGCGAACCGAAGTCCGCACCCGTAAATGTCGATGCCCGAAGGCTTACTTACGCATCAAACCGCCGCGCTCGTCGATGGCATCCCAGAAGGCGCCGGCAAAGCGAGGATCGCTTGCAGCCATGAGGGCGTTGGTGGCCATCCAGCCAGACGGGGTACCGGTATCGTAGCCCGACAGCGGGTCGATGACGACGGCGTACATGGCCTCGCGGTCGAGCGAGCGGGCCATGGCGTCGGTCAGCTGGATCTCGCCGCCCTTACCGGCCTGCTGATCGGCCAGCAGGTCCATGACCAACGGGCTCAGCAGGTAGCGACCGACGATGTACAGGTTGGACGGAGCCGCCTCGGGAGCGGGCTTCTCGACCAGGCCGCCGATGCGCCAAACGGCACCGGGCTCGTCGTCGGCGGCATTCTCGAAGCCCTCGAGAGCGCCCACGCGATCGCCGGCGATAACGCCATAGCGGCTGACTTCCTCGGGAGCGCACGCGGCAACGGCGATAACAGAAGCGCCACCGTGCTCCTTGGAGACGGCAAGCATCTTGTCGCAGATGTCGCGGTTGGGCACAACGTAGTCGCCCAGAAGAACCAGGAAGTTCTCCCCCGCCACAGCGTCAGCGGCAGAGCGAATGGCGTGACCGAGGCCCTTGGGCTCGTACTGATAGCGGAAGTCGACCGGCATACCGCCCGCATGGGCGACGGCGTCGGCATAAGCATCCTTGCCGCGCTCGCGCAGCAGGTTCTCGAGCGAACGATCGGGCTGGAAGTAGCTCAGCAACTCGGGCTTGCCGGGAGAGGTGACGATAATGGCGTCGTCGACCTCCTCGGGGTCGAGCGCCTCCTCGACGACGTACTGGATGACCGGCTTGTCGAGCACCGGCAGCATCTCTTTAGGCGTGCACTTGGTGCCAGGCAGAAAACGCGTGCCAAGACCGGCGGCGGGGATGATTGCCTTCATAGTATTCAGGGATCCTTTCGCAGGCGCAGGATGCGCCCTGTGCGTGCGGCACGGCGGCCGCAGACCAAATTGCGATACCGGTTTATCTTACCGCCGTTAATTAACGTTAATGTAGGCAAGCGCCATTCTTCAGCAGGTCAACGCAAATTATTGCTCAAATGGTGCAATTTTATCGCCCAACGGTAGCGACCCCAAAGCACCGCAAGCGGCAGCAATTTGTATGCCGAGCCAACAAAATAGAGGGATCAAAACGAAAAAGACGGGGCTCGCAATGCGAACCCCGTCTGCAAAGAAATCTGGCGAGAAAGCCTGATTACTTGAGGGTGACAGCAGCGCCAGCAGCCTCGAGCTTCTCCTTGGCAGCCTCGGCGTCCTCCTTCTTGGCACCCTCGAGAACAGCCTTGGGAGCGCCCTCGACGACCTCCTTGGCCTCCTTCAGACCAAGGTTGGTGAGCTCACGGACGGCCTTGATGACCTGGATCTTGTTGTCGCCGAAGCCCTCGAGCACGACGTCAAACTCGGTCTTCTCCTCGGCCTCAGCAGCGCCAGCAGCGGGAGCGGCGACAACAGCGGCAGGAGCAGCGGCGGAAACGCCGAAGGTGTCCTCGATAGCCTTAACGAGCTCGGAAGCCTCGAGAAGGGTCATTTCCTTAAGAGCATCGATGATCTCATCGGTGGTAAGCTTAGCCATTTCTAAGTCCTTTCGGTTTCCGTGTCTGTGCACGGAGATCAGTTAAAACACGGCGCGAATGCGCCAGGGGTGCGGCGTTGCCGCCGCGGGTGAAAACAGCGACTAGGCTGCCTTCTGCTCGGAGACCTGCTGGATCGAACGAGCGAGACCAGAGGAAACGCCGTTGACGCAGACAGCGATGTCGCGAGCGAAACCGGAGATGAGACCGGCGATCTGGCCGAGAAGCTGGTCCTTGGTGGGCAGCTCGGCGATAGCCTTAACATCATCAGCGGAAACGACCTTGCCGTCGGAGATACCGCCCTTGATCTCAAGGACGCCCTTGGACTTAGCGGAGAAGTCTTTAAGGGTCTTAGCGGCCTCGACCGGCTCGGTCTCGTAGAACACATAAGCGACGGGGCCGGCGAGGATCTCGTCGAGCTCGGGCTGCTCCTGGTTCTTGAGAGCGATCTTGACCAGGTTGTTCTTGTAGACCTTCATCTCGGCGCCGCACTCGCGAAGCTGATGACGCAGCTCCTGAGCCTGCTTAACCGTCAGACCGTTGTAGTTGACGACGAACAGACCGGCGTTCTCGGCGATACGGGACTCGATCTCTGCAACCTTGTCGATTTTGTACTGCTGGGGCATGAATTACACCTCCTCGAATTCTTTCCGGGCACGGTCCGCCACAAGGACGTGACGGGGGCATGTCCAAAAAGAAAGCCCCCGCGCTGCATGAGCGACGGGGGCGAGAAGACATATCTACTCGACCACCTCGGCTGGCGGGATATCCCATTAAGCTCGCGGGCGATGCCCGTTTGCACCGGCTGTCTCTGGCAGCGGATTCGTGCGTGAACCGAAAGTATTATGGCGGGGACCCCGGCGTTGGTCAACGGAAAACCGGGCTGCACACAATTCCACCATCCGGCCGCGCCGCCGAAGGCCGGGCGCAAGGTTTTCGCTCGGTCAGGTCCTGGGCTCGCTCGGAAAGCACATTAAGTGCTTTCCGGCTCGTGCGGAATCTACGAAAAGCTTGCGCCTGGCCTTTGGCGGCGCGACCTGTGTTGACTTTGGGGTAGCCAGGGTTGCCGTTGGCCGGCGCGCCCCACTCATAATGCTTGAGTCGGTGGGCTGATGGTTTTGGGTCCCATTGGGCTATAGGGTTGATACGAAGTTGGACAGGCAGTTGAGGCCTTCGTCCAAATCTTGGTCGGAAACGCAGTAGCTTAGGCGGATGTGGCCTTCGGTGCCGAAGCAGTCGCCCGGGACTAGGGCTACGTTTGCTTCTTTGATGGCTTTGATACAGAAGTCTTCGCTTGTTAGGCCGTACTGTTTGATGCTGGGGAAGGCGTAGAAGGCTCCCGCAGGTTCTACGACGTCGAGGCCCATAGCGTTTAAGGCTGCGAGCACGCGTTCGCGGCGGGCTCGGTAGACATTGAGCATGGGGGTTGGGTCGACGGTCAGGGCTCGGGCTGCGGCGCCCATCTCAAAGGAGACGGCGCTCGATACTAAGTATTGGTGGGCTTTTGCGATCTCGGCGATGACGGGGACTGCCGCTGCGAGCCAGCCCAAGCGCCAGCCGGTCATGGCCCAGGGCTTGGAGAAGCTCTCGATGACCACCGTCTGTTCGCGTAGCTCCGGGTGACGCTGGGCAAATCGCTCGTAGCCATCCACGTAGACCAGGCGGTTATATACGTCGTCGCAGACCACGTAGATGCTCGCCTGCTCCGCCACGCGTGCCACGGCGTCGAGCGATGCCGCGTCAAGGATGCAGCCCGTGGGATTGTTGGGCGAGCAGATGACGATGGCCTTGGTCGCCGGCGTCACGCAAGCACGAAGCGCCTCCTCATCAATCTGGAATTGCGCAGGCTCCGTATCCAAAAAGACCGCCTTAGCGTGGTTGGCCACGACGATGCTCTCGTACAGGCCAAAGGCCGGCGTGGGGATGATGACCTCGTCGCCGGGGTTGAGCATAGCCATGAATGTTGCCGACAGGGCCTCGGTCGCGCCGTCGGTCAGGATGACCTCGTCGGCCGAAACCGTAAGGCCCGCGTCCCCCATGTAGGCAGACAACGCCTCACGCAGGGCGGGACGGCCGTTATTGGGCGGATAGTGCGTGTCGCCGCGGTCCAGCGAAGCGGTCACCTCGGCGCTAATCACATCGGGCGTGGGAAAATCGGGCTCGCCGAGCGCAAGCGCGATGCACCCTGGGTGCTGGGCGGCGAGCGCGTTAATCCGACGGATGCCGGAGGGCTTGAGCGTGGCAAGCGAGGTATTCATGGGCAGACGCATGGCGTTCCTTTCGTAAGGGTTGCACTAGGATAGCGCGGCGAGGCACCGCCAGACGGTGTAACCTAAACGGAAACCAACCGGAAAGGAGGCGGCATGGAGACGACCGCGCGCGGCGATGTACCAAAAACACTGCAAACCGTTGCGTATGTCAGTATTCCCGATAGCGCCGATCTTGAGTTTTTGCTCTGGGACCTGCAGGATGCCATCGCCGCCTATGCCCGACTTTCCGGCACCGCACTCCCCCGCCCGATCGACCTGAAGGCGGATAATGCCGACGGCGTTGCCGATGGTATCGTGCTCGCTGTTGATGACACATTTGATGATGAGGCGATGATCGCTGTCGAGCAGATACTCGATCGCCTTGGGAATACAGAGACACGCATCTATGTCGTCGTCCAGGCCCTGTCCAAAAACAACAAGCAGGCGGACGAAGTCCTCGACCGCCTGTACCGGGCATGTATTCTACGTGACCTGCCATGGTGCAACGGCGTTGTCATCTGTGCCGGCAGCGGCATTGCGGCGCTTCGCCATTCCCCACGCATGGGCCTCTTGCGCCGACCATTTTCGGAAGCGATGGATAAGCTTGTCGGCGCTGTGCGCATGGGCTGCTCCATTGAGCATGCGCAGCTGCTTGGCGGTGGCAATGCCGGTAGCGTCGACGCCGACGGCATGGTGCGCGTCGAGCCCGCGCTGCCCGCGCCGATCTGGCGCGCCATCATCAAACATCTCGGCGCCCATGCTCAATCAAATATCTGAATTAGAGAGCAGCCCAGTCAACTGCCTCGCGCCAGCGCTCGACAAGGCGCTCCAGACGCCAAGCCGCATTGGCAGGACTTGTCGAGGGCAGGACGATGGCGGGCAGCCCGGTGCGTTCTTGTAGATAGCGCTTGTAGAGCCGGCCAGCCGTACCACCGTTGCATATCACCTGCTCAATGGGAGCTGCGTCGGTAATGCACTCGATATGTGCCGGCACAACGTTGCGGATGCTCGCGTCGCTCGAGCCCTTAATGTCGCAGCTCTCGATCACATCCCACAGGGCCACGCCGCCGTTCAGCAGCATGGCCCGCTTGGCGGCAATGGAGGCATCGAGCGTCGCGGGCTCACCGCTTGCCAAAGGATCGCCCTCGTTGGGCGGCACAGGCACGCCGAGGCACGCGGCCATCACGCGCCAAAAGCGGTTCTGCGGATTGCCGTAGTAGAAGGCATTGGCACGCGAGAGCACCGAGGGAAACGAGCCCAACACCAAAACGCGCGAGCGCTCGTCAAACACGGGTTCAAACCCATGCTCAATATGTTGATAGCCCTCGTCAGACGCTGCCATGGCCTAGGCCCTCAGCAGATAACGCACCTCGTAGGGTGCAAGCTCAAGGGCACCCGACAGCTCGACCGTGGGCGCATCGTCGGCAAGCAGGTCGACGAAGGAGCCGCTGAGTTCGCCAGCTCCAAAGGTGTAGGGCTCGTTCACGGCATTGACCGCCACAAGCACCGTCGCGTCGTCGCAGGCGCGCTCGAACAGCAGCTGCTTGTTCTGGATCACCACGTTGCGATAGGCACCGTAGTTGAGAGCACGGGCCGCCGCGTCGTCGGCCGAGCGCAGGTGCGTGAGCTGCTTGATGAAGGCCGTCAGCTCGTTGGGCGCAGGCTCATCGAGCGCAGGTCGCAGCGCCCAGTCGCCATCGGGGCCGCCCTTTTCGCCAGCAATTCCCCACTCGCTACCGTAATAGACGCACGGAATGCCTGGCATGCCAAACAGCATGCCATAGGCGGGGCGTAGGCAAGACTTGTCGGTAAGGATGCTCGCCAGGCGCGGCACATCGTGGTTGTCGACAAACGACAGCAGGTGTTTGCCGCGGTAGATGCACCACGGATCGCCGCCAAACTGGCGATGCAACGAATGGGCAATCTCGAACATGTTGACCGAATTAAAGCTGGAGTAAAGGCCCTTGTAACACTCGTAGTTGGTGCAGGAGTCGAGCATCTCGTCGTTGACGATCTGGTTGTAGTCGCCGTGGAGCGTCTCACCAATCAGCACAAAGTCGGACTTGAGCTCACGGGTAAAAGTATGCAGGCGGCGCATAAAGTCGCGGTCGAGCATATAGGCGACGTCCAGTCGCAGACCGTCGACGCCAAAGACCTCGACCCAGTGACGCACAGACTCAAGCAGGTAATCGACCACAGCGGGATTTTGCAGGTTGAGCTTCACAAGCTCAAAATGGCCTTCCCAACCCTCGTACCAAAAGCCGTCACCATAGCAGGAGTCGCCATCAAAGCTAATGTGGAACCAGTCCTTGTAGGGCGAGTCCCACTTGCGCTCCTGCACATCGCGGAAGGCCCAAAAGCCGCGACCGACGTGGTTGAAGACGGCATCGAGCACCACGCGGATGCCATGGGCGTGCAGCGTCTCGCATACGGCGGCAAAATCGGCATCCCCACCCAGGCGGCGGTCGATATGGCGCAGGCTGCGCGTATCATAGCCGTGGCTATCAGACTCGAGCGGCGGGTTGATCAGCACAGCGCCAATACCGAGCTCTTGCAGGTAGTCGGCCCATTGGGCGATTTTCATGATGGGCGCATCGGGGTTGGGCGCGGCGTTGGCAGCCTGGGCGAGCTCATCCTCGGCAACGGGCGCGACGTTTTCGCGCGGAGCCCCGCAAAAGCCCAGCGGATAGATCTGGTAGAACATCGTCTCATATGCCCACATAGCAGCCTCCCGGTAAGCTCAACACAACGACATCCATTGTATGCCCGGCTTGTATCCTCTTCCCCAAAATAAGTTGCGGTGGAATAGTTCCTGCTTGGGGCTTCAGAGGCCTTAAACAGGAACTATTTCACCGCAACTGATGAGGAGGATGTGGCTAGGCGACGGGCTTTGCGCGGCGTATGGCCGGGAATAGCACCGTGATAGCGAGGATGACGCCCACGACGGCGATTGCGCCACCTGCGCAGCCGATCCAGGCGATACCGGGACCCGAAACCACGGCTCCGCCAATCGCGGTACCCGTGCCGATACCGAGGTTGAACAGGCCCGAGAAGATCGACATGGCGACAGCCGACGAATCCGCCGGCGTGTACTTGATGAGCTCGGCCTGGAACGCCACATTGAAGGCCGTGGCGCAGCAGCCCCATAGCGCGCAGACGGCAAGCACCAACACGAGCGCCGAGGCTGCAGGGGCCATAAGCAGCAGAGCCACCGGCACGCCAGAGAGCGTGATAGCCAAGAACGGAAAGCGATGCCCATCGAACAGGCGGCCAAACAGCCAGCTTCCGAGCAAACCAGAGCAGCCAAACGCCGTCAGCGTCATGGTAATGGCGCCCGCATCGACGTGCGCGACCTGCGCCAGGAAGGGCTCGATATAGCTGTAGCTTGCGTAATAGCCGGTCGCCATGAAGACCGTGACTGCGTAGAGCGCGATGAGGAGCGGGTTCTTGAGCAGCTCGGGCAGCTGTTTGACGGTAAAGCGCTCACCCGCCGGCATGGCCGGGAACACCGCTGCCTGGTAGACGGCCGCGATGGCTGAGAGGCCCCCGACCACGGCAAACGTCATGCGCCAGCCCACGGCCAAGCCAATGGCGCGACCGAGAGGCAGGCCAAAGATCTGCGCGATGGACGAGCCCGTAGCGATCATGCTGATGGCGAGCGCGCCGTGGCGAGTGTCGACCAGGCGCGAGGCCATAATCGAGGCGACTGACCAGAACACGGCATGTGCGCAAGCGACCACCAGGCGCGCGCAGACCAGGATGGGATAAGTCGGCGCCACAGCGGACAGGAACTGACCGAGCGAGAACACGGCCAGCACGCCCAGCAGCATCCGCTTAAACTCGAAACGCGAGGCAAACACCATGAGTGGTAACGACAACAGCATGACGCCCCAGGCGTAGACCGAGATCATGATGCCCGCCTGGGCCTCGGTGAGCGAGAACGACGCGGCGATATCAGTCAAAAGGCCGATGGGCATAAACTCCGACGTGTTGAACACGAACGCACAGCAGGTGAGCCCGACGAGCGGGAGCCACTGCCTGAGCGTGATGCCGTCTTGCCTTGCCTGACTCATATATAACGTCTCCAATCATTTTGAGCGGAGGCGATTATATAGCAACGGCCCCGCATCTGTCAGCAACAGATGCGGGGCCGAAAACAATTCGATACACAGAGGTTGCGCCGTCAATAAATAACTAAGCCAGCCCCAGCAATATGCCCGCCGAATGCACGACAAACGCCACGATCCAGGCGACTGCCACCTGAAACGCGAACACGGCAACGGCGTAGCGCGCGCCCAGCTCGCTCTTGACGGCGCCGATGGCAGCCACGCAGGGCGGATACAGCAGCGTGAAGACCAAAAACACGTAGGCGGTGAACGGCGAAAACATGGTCGACAACACCGCAGGCGAAGTCGCGCCCAAAAGCACCGTGAGGGTCGAGATGACACTCTCCTTGGCGATAAGTCCGGTGACGAGCGCCGTGGATGCACGCCAGTCGCCAAAGCCGAGCGGCGCCAGCGCCGGCGCGATAATGCTACCCAAACCGGCAAGTAGACTCTGCGACTGATCGGCGACCACATTAAAGCGAATGTCGAACGTCTGAAGGAACCAGATGACCACGGTAGCAGCAAAGATAATGGTAAAGGCTTTGGTAATAAAGTCTTTGGCCTTATCCCATGCCAGCATCACCGTCGTCTTGACGCTCGGCAGACGGTAATTGGGAAGCTCCATGATAAACGGCACTGGGTCGCCCTTAAATGCCGTGCGGTTGAGCACCAAAGCCGCGATACAGCCAACCGCAATGCCGATCAGATAGAGCGAGACCATGGCGGGAACCGTTGCCTGTGGGAAAAACGCCCCGCACAGCAGACCGTAGACCGGCAACTTGGCCGAGCAGCTCATGAACGGCGTGAGCATGACCGTCATCTTGCGGTCGTGCTCGGATGGAAGCGTACGGGTCGACATGATAGCCGGCACGGTGCAGCCAAAACCGACGAGCATGGGCACGAAGCTGCGGCCCGACAGACCAAAGCGACGCAATACCTTATCCATGACAAAGGCCACGCGCGCCATGTAGCCGGAGTCTTCCAGAATGGAGAGGAACAAAAAGAGCACGACGATAATCGGCAGGAAGGTCAGCACGCTGCCCACGCCCGTAAGCACGCCGTCGACAGCCAGCGAGCGCACTACGTCGTTGGTGCCGAACGCCTTGAGGCCCGCATCGGCCGAGGCGATGATGGCAGCGATGCCGTCCTCCATAAGTCCCTGCAACGCTGCGCCGATCACGCCAAACGTCAGCCAAAAGACGAGACCCATGATCACCAGAAACGCCGGGATGGCCGTGTAGCGACCCGTCAGGATGCGGTCGATCTTGACGGAGCGTACGTGCTCGCGGCTCTCGTGCGGCTTGACGACGCAACGCCCGCACACGTCGCCGATAAAGCCGAAGCGCATGTCAGCCAGCGCAGATAGACGGTCGGTGCCGGCCTCGCCCTCCATTTGGCTAATGATGTGCTCGATGGCGTCGAGCTCGTTGCGGTCCAGGTGAAGCGCCTCGGTCACCAGCTCGTCGCCCTCAACCAGCTTGGTCGCCGCAAAACGCACGGGAATGTGCGCCGTCGCGGCATGGTCCTCGATAAGGTTGGCGATGCCGTGAATGCAGCGATGCAGCGCGCCGCCGTCCGGACCATCGGGCGCGCAGAAGTCCAGACGACCGGGACGCTCGCGGAACCGCGCCACGTGCAAGGCATGATCCACCAACTCGCCAATACCCTCGTTGCGGGCAGCACTAATGGGAACAACAGGCACGCCCAGCAGGCTCTCGAGCAGGTTGACGTCCACGGCGCCGCCGTTGGCCGTCACCTCGTCCATCATGTTGAGCGCGATGACCATGGGTCGATCGAGCTCCATAAGCTGCAGCGTCAGGTAAAGGTTACGCTCGATGTTGGTGGCGTCGATGATATCGATGATGGCGTCGGGGTGCTCATCCAGGATAAACTGGCGGCTTACGATCTCCTCGCCCGTGTACGGCGACAGAGAATAAATGCCGGGCAGGTCGGTAACGCTTGCCTCGGGGTGGTTGCGGATGGTGCCATCTTTGCGGTCGACCGTCACGCCAGGAAAGTTACCGACATGCTGGTTGGAGCCCGTCAGCTGGTTGAACAGCGTGGTCTTGCCGCAGTTTTGGTTGCCGGCGAGGGCAAAATGCAGCGGTGCGCCCTCGGGCACGGCCGTCTTTGCCGCGCGGGGCGAATACGTCCCCTCGCCCAGGGCCGGATGCTCCGTCGTGCCGATTGCGGCGTTAGCGCGCGGACCCGTATCGGTGTCGTGAATGCCCACGAGCTCGATGCGAGCGGCATCGTCCTTGCGCAGCGTCAACTCGTAGCCACGCAGGCGAATCTCGAGCGGGTCGCCCATAGGGGCATACTTCATCATGGTGACTTCGGTGCCCGGCGTTAGGCCCATGTCCAAAATATGCTGTCGGAGTGCCTGATCGTCCGATGCCACCGATGCGACAACGGCATCCTTTCCAATCTCGAGTGTATCGAGTCTCACGTCCGCGTTCCTCCCCCGGCGCCCACAGGGCGTTGCATTTTGTTTAACATGGCTAACCGTTTGCCATGGCTAACCATTTAACCACGCATGATAGCGCGAACACACACCGATGTTCAATCGACAGATTGCCGCTCTGGCGGGCTTGCAGCGTCAAGTGGTTACGGCGTTTGGTAAAACCGCGTAACTAGAAACCGTGACGCTCCAGGAAGCGGAAGGCTAGGCGAATCCAAGGACGGACCACCACCTGCTTGTCCTCGTTGTCGACCGCGGTGTTGGCGTTGCCGAGCGAAAGGCCGTGACCACCCTGGTCAAAGACGTGCATCTCGCATGCAACGCCCTCCTCGGCCATGCGCTGCGCAAACGGGTAGACCTGCGCGATCGGCGCCGTCTTGTCGTCGGACACGCCCCACACAAAGGTCGGTGGCATCTGACGCGAAACATGCGTGGTGGGGCAGATATCGGCCAGGTGCTCGTCAGTTGCCTCGCCACCCGTCACCATCGACAGATAGTCGTTGAGCAGATCGCGCCCCGTCTTGCCGCCCGTCTTTGGCACGCGCAGGTCGATGCGCGGGTCGCGCGTCTGTATGTCGCGCACATAGGCAAGGTCGAGCAGCGGATAGCCCAGCACCACGGCATCGGGACGAATATCGTCCGGACGCGCCCCTGCCAGGCCCGCGAAGGGACCAGTCTTCCATTGCGTTGCCAGCGAAGCGCTGATCATGCCGCCTGCCGAGAAGCCCACGACGCACACGCGCTTGGGATCGACATGCCACTCGTCGGCATTCGCGCGAACCGTGGCGACCATCTTGGCAAGATCTGCCTGGGGGTGCGGAAAGCTCACGTCACCCGTGCCACTCGTCACATAGTTGAGCACAAAGGCCTGGTAACCGTGATCCAAAAACGCAAACGCCACCGGGTCCTGCTCGTGCGGAGCGATATGCGTAAACCCGCCTCCGCCGCAGATGATCACCGCGGGGCGGCGGCCATTGGGCTTGTCGGGCAGCGGCTCGGCACCCAAATACGTAAACGTCGCTGGATATTCCTCGGTCGGCTCCTCGCCCCACAGCGCATGGTTCTCGACAATCATATGTGCTCCCTTCGCGCAAATTACGCGCCCTTGTTTTTCGCGTCTAAGCGTACCCCACTTGAACCCGTGGCGCAGAAACACTCCAGCAATTAGTTTCCCTTCAACTGATATATCACATAATCCCAGCTCAGGGGTATCGCTGAGCAGCGTAGAATAGGGGACGTTGACCAGGCCGCGAAACACATGTGAAACGTTTCCGGCAAACCAAACGCGCGATATGCGCCTATTTAAGTTGGAGGCAACTATGGGTCTGCTCGATTCGCTTAAGTCCACCTTCACCTCGACGGGCGAGGCGTCCGTTCCGCCCGCAGCAAGCTTCGCCACCCGCGAAGGCGTCATCTATGCCCCCGTCAACGGCGTGCTCGTCAACCTGAACGAGGTCCCCGACGAGACGATCGCCTCGGGCATGCTTGGCCAGGGCTATGGCATCGAGCCCATTACCGGCACCATCTATGCGCCCGCCAACGGCCGCATCGGCGCTACCACCGTCACCAACCACTCCATTGGCATGATCACCGAGGACGGTCTTCGCGTGTTCATCCATGTCGGCCTGGGCACCGTGGAAATGAACGGCAAGGGTTTTGCCCGCTTTGTCGAGATGGGAGATGTGGTCAAGGCAGGCCAGCCGCTCATCAGCTTCGACCGCGAGGCCATCAAGGCCGCCGGCCACGAGGACATCGTGACCGTCATCGTCTCTGAGCTCGATCGTCTTAAGAGCATCGACCATGTCGGCGAGTCCGGAACGCTTATCGGCGGCAACCCGCTCGTCAAGCTCGGCGACCCGCTGCTGGTGGCCAAGACCAAGTAGCCAGACCCCGCGCCACACAGCCAAAAGGCAACACGCCAAGCGCCCGCGACCATTTGGCCGCGGGCGCTTTTCGTTTGAAAACCATCCCGCCAATGCCTTATCTGTATAGCCCAAATGAGCCGAGCTGCTAGAATATCGAACTGTATGGATAACTATCATTCAACCGTTATGGGAGGATACGTGAACCGCACCAAAATCGCGCAGCTCTACGCCGACGCCGAGTCGCTCGGCGGCCAGACCGTCACCGTCGCCGGCTGGGTCAAGTCCGTCCGCGACATGAAGAACTTTGGCTTTGTTACGCTCAACGACGGCAGCTGCTTCCGCGACCTGCAGGTCGTCATGAACCGCGAGGCGCTCGACAACTACGACGAGATCGCCCATCAAAACGTCTCGGCCGCCCTCATTTGCACCGGCACCGTCAAGCTGACCCCCGATGCGCCCCAGCCTTTCGAGCTTTCTGCCACCTCCATCGAGGTCGAGGGCGTCAGCGCCCCGGATTACCCGCTGCAGAAGAAGCGCGCAACCGTCGAGTTCCTGCGCACCCAGCAGCACCTGCGCCCGCGCACCAACCTGTTCCGAGCCGTGTTCCGCATCCGCTCTGTCGCGGCTGCCGCCATCCACCGCTTCTTCCAGGAGCAGGGCTTTGTCTACGTCAACACCCCCATCATCACCACGAGTGACTGCGAGGGCGCCGGCGAGATGTTCCGCGTGACCACGCTCGACCCCAAAAATCCGCCCCTCACCGAGTCCGGCGAGGTCGACTGGAGCCAGGACTTCTTTGGCAAGCACGCGAGCCTCACCGTGTCCGGTCAGCTCAATGCCGAGAACTTTGCCATGGCCTTTGGCGACGTGTACACCTTTGGCCCCACCTTCCGCGCCGAAAACTCCAACACCACGCGCCACGCCGCCGAGTTTTGGATGATCGAGCCCGAGATGGCCTTTGCCGATCTGAACGACTACATGGATAACGCCGAGGCCATGCTCAAGTACGTCCTTAAGGACGTTATGGCCACCTGCCCCGACGAGCTCAACATGCTCAATAAGTTTGTGGACAAGGGCCTGATCGAGCGCCTGGACCATGTCGCCAACTCCGACTTTGCCCGCGTCACCTATACCGAGGCCGTCGAAATCCTGGAGCAGGCCGTCGCCGCCGGCCACAAG
Organism: uncultured Collinsella sp.; assembly: GCA_900545445.1. GTDB lineage: Bacteria > Actinomycetota > Coriobacteriia > Coriobacteriales > Coriobacteriaceae > Collinsella. The sequence goes on from UQZH01000001.1 coordinate 41,185, forward strand.
TTTGACTACCCCGTGAGCTGGGGCATCGACCTGCAAACCGAGCACGAGCGTTTCCTGACCGAGGAGCACTTTAAGCGCCCGACCTTCGTAACCGACTACCCGGCCGAGATCAAGGCGTTCTACATGCGCATGAACGAGGACGGCAAGACCGTCGCCGCCGCCGACTGCCTGGTTCCTGGCATCGGCGAGATTATCGGCGGCTCCCAGCGCGAGGAGCGCCTGGATCTGCTCGAGGCCCGCATCAAGGACCTGGGCATGAATCCCGAGCAGTACAAGTACTACCTTGACCTGCGCCGCTACGGTTCCTGCAAGCACGCCGGCTACGGTCTGGGCTTCGAGCGCTTGGTCATGTATCTGACCGGCGTGGGCAACATCCGCGACGTCCTGCCGCACCCGCGCACCGTGGGCAACGCCGACTTCTAATCGTCTGACGCTAGCTCGCGTCACCACACGCCAACGCTCATCGCACAAGCGTCTCTCGATATCGGTCGAGAGACGCTTTTTTCAACAGCATCCGTCAAGCTTTTGGCAAGTTTTTGGTCAGTTGAGCAGGGCTGTTGAAAACTCGACCCGCCGTTTGCCGACGACTACCGACCGCCCAGAGCGCCCTGCGCCCCTAGGAAAACACCGCGCCCTAGGCTCCATACCGTCGCCACCCAAAACGGAAAGGACGTGGGCGCCATGACCGAAGCTGCTGTTGAAACTTACGAGTCCACGACTAGGGGCGCCGCCTCGATGGCAGCCTATCGCGCCGTTCGCATCTTGCAGCTCTTGAGCGAGAACACCGGCGAGGACAAGGCCATGCTTTCCGATGAGTTGATCCAGCGCCTCGCCCATCCCGACGACCCCGCCCGCATGCCCATCTCGGCGGCGCGGCGCAGCATCTACACCGCCATCTCCGCACTTCGCCATGCCGGATACGAAATTGAGTACAAGCGCGGCGTGGGGTATCGGCTCTTGACCCGTCCGCTCACCGACGAAGAGATCATCCGGCTCCACGGTATGGTCATGCGCAACCGCTCTACGCCCATTGCCATTCGAAAAAGCATGGCTCAGCACTTGGTCGCCATGGCGAGTGCCGACGTTCGCGGCTACCTCGATGCACCCGAGCCTGCTCCAAGCGCCGGTGGCAAATCCACCAAGGCCATGCGCACGCCCGTCAAGCGCATCGACACCTGCGAGCTCATCGAGCAGGCCATCGACCACGGAACCACGGTGAGTTTCGATATTTCGAGCGTCACGACACGTGGCGAAACTGAAGTAGCACGGATGACACTCCGCCCCTTTGCCATCAAGCAACGAGACGGCATCTCGTATTTGCTGGGAACGGTCTATGACGCCCGAGGCGCCGATGACACGCTGCGTACCGTAGAGATCGGCCGCATGAGAAACGTCACCACACGTCTCCTTGACGGCAAGAAGCTCTTCGCCGCCCTCGACGAAGAGGACGCCTCCGCCGCATAAGAACCTCCGCCGCCCATTCGACTACCCGTACCGCCCATCCGGTTCTGTATTAAAACCCGCCAGGTTATTGTAAAAATGGACATCCGCGCTACTATAGTTCCACTTGCACTTTGTTTGAGTGCAGTATTTCCAGCCATTTCTATACTGGGGGTAACGATATGAAGGACATCACCATCAGCCGCAGGAGCCTTCTAGTCTCTGCTGGCCTGCTCGCGCTCGCTCCGCTCGCCGGATGCGGCGGCAACTCTGGTTCCGGCTCTGCTGCCGCCGGTTCCGACTACACCGTCGGCGTTCTGCAGCTCACTGAGCACTCCGCACTCGACGCCGCCAACGACGGCTTTGTCAAGGCCATCAAGAAGAGCGGTCTCAAGGTCAAGATCGATCAGAAGAACGCCCAGAACGACCAGTCTACGTGTAAGTCCATCGCCGACAAGTTCGTGGGCGATGGCGTCGACCTGATCTATGCCATCGCTACGCCCGCCGCGCAGGCCGCCGCCGGTGCCACGGCCGATATCCCCATCGTGGGTTGCGCCATCACCGACTACGCTGCCTCCGGCCTGGTCCAGGACAACGACAAGCCCGGCACCAACGTCACCGGTGCCTCCGACCTCACCCCGGTCGCCGAGCAGCTCGAGATGATGCAGAAGGTCCTGCCCGACGTAAAGAAGATCGGCCTGCTCTACTGCACCGCCGAGTCCAACTCCGACGTCCAGATCAAGGCCGCCAAGAAGGAGCTCGACAAGCTGGACCTGGAGTACACCGACTTTACCGTCTCGAGCTCCAACGAGATCCAGTCCGTCGTCGAATCTGCCGTGGGCAAGGTCGACGCGCTGTACTCCCCCACCGATAACACCATCGCCGCGGGCGCCTCGCAGGTGGGCCAGATCTGCAAGGAGAACAAGCTTCCCTACGTGACCGGCGAGGAGGGTATGTGCATGGCTGGCGGCCTGTTCACCCTCTCCATCAACTACGAGGATCTGGGCTACGCCGCGGGCGAGATGGCCGTCAAGATCCTGAAGGGTGAGGCTAAGCCCGAGGACATGCCGATCAAACACCTCTCGAGCAAGGACCTGGTCGTCGTCAAGAACGACGAGATGGCCGAGGCCCTGGGCATCGACCTCTCCGCTCTGGACGCGTAGCGTCATGCGCGGCAATGCATCTAGAGCCCGCGCTCGCGCCATAGCCGCGTTATTCAATATCTGAGCCACGTGGGCGGACGTCGTAGACCGGCGTCCGCCCTGCTTGTTACGGATGAGACAAAACATCCGACCGCAGCTCTTTCATACATTGTTACCGCTATCATGGTGACTCACGTGTCCACCCTATCCTAGGAGGTATGAAGCATGCTCATTGCATTGCAGGGCGCCATTTCGCAGGGCGTCCTCTGGGGCATTATGGTGCTTGGCGTGTTTATCACGTTCCGCCTGCTCGACATCCCCGATATGACCTGCGACGGCAGCTTTGCCCTCGGCGGCTGCGTCTGCGCCGTACTCATCGTCAATAACAACGTCGACCCGCTGCTCGCCGTGCTGGCCGGCATGTGCGCTGGCGCCATCGCGGGCGCGGTCACGGGCATTTTGACCACGGTCTTTGAGATTCCCGCGATCCTCGCCGGAATCCTGACGCAGATCAGCCTGTGGTCCATCAACCTGCGCATCATGGGCAAATCCAACACGCCCATCCTTGCCAAGGGCACCATCTTCTCGTCTGTCAGCAACATGACGGGCCTGCCGCAGTCCACCGTCGCCATCATCCTGGGCATTTTGCTCGCTGTGGCTATCGTCGCCATCCTGTATTGGTTCTTTGGCACCGAGATCGGCTCGGCACTGCGCGCCACCGGCAACAACGAGTACATGATCCGCGCCCTGGGCGTCAACACCAACTCCACCAAGATGATCGCCCTCGTGCTCTCCAACGCTCTCATCGGTCTTTCGGGCGCGCTCATCTGCCAGAGCCAGAAGTACGCCGACATTGGCATGGGCACCGGTGCCATCGTTATCGGTCTTGCCGCCATTGTTATCGGCGAGGTGCTCGGCCGCCTGCTGCCCGGCGGTCTCACGCAGTTTAGCGTTCGCCTGGCCTCCGCCGTCTTTGGCTCCGTGGTCTACTTCCTCATCCGCGCCATCGTGCTGCAGCTGGGCATGGACGCCAACGACATGAAGCTGCTCTCCGCTGTGATCGTCGCCGTGGCCCTGTGCGTGCCCGTGGTTTGGGAGCGCTATAAGCTCCGCAGCTCCTACACGAAGGGGGATGAGGCAGATGCTTAAGCTCTCGCACGTCAAGAAGACCTTTAACAAGGGCACCGTCACCGAGAAGCGCGCACTCACCGGCGTCGACCTCACCCTTAACGACGGCGACTTTGTAACCGTGATCGGCGGCAACGGCGCCGGCAAGTCCACGCTGCTCAATATGATCGCCGGCGTGTATCCGCTCGATTCGGGTGTCATCGAGCTCGACGGCACCGACATCTCGCGTCTGAGCGAGTCGCAGCGCGCCAAGTACCTGGGTCGCGTGTTCCAGGACCCCATGCGCGGCACCGCAGCCGACATGCAGATTGCCGAGAACCTGGCCCTCGCCAAGCGCCGCGGCCAGCGTCGCGGTCTTTCGTGGGGCGTCACCAAGGCCGAGAAGGACGAGTACGTTGAGCTGCTCAAGCGCCTAGACCTCGGTCTGGACACGCGCCTCAACGCCAAGGTCGGTCTGCTTTCGGGTGGCCAGCGCCAGGCACTCACCCTGCTCATGGCCACGCTCACCAAGCCACGCCTGCTGCTGCTCGACGAGCACACCGCGGCGCTCGACCCCAAGACGGCCTCTAAGGTGCTCAATCTGACCGAGGAGATTGTCGACGAGCACCACCTGACCACGCTCATGGTCACGCATAACATGAACGACGCCATCCGTCTGGGCAATCGTCTGATCATGATGCACGAAGGCCACGTGATCTACGACGTGGCGGGCGATGAGAAGAAGTCGCTCACCGTCGCCGACCTACTGCAGAAGTTCGAGGAGGTCTCGGGCGGCGAGCTCGCCAACGACCGCATGCTGCTGAGCTAAAACCTGCCAAAAAGGGACAGGTTTATTTTGGTAGGTTTTATCTGCGCAAACGTCAAAACCGCCGCAAAGGGACAGACACCTTTGCGGCGGTTTTCGCATATTATGTCGATAATCCAGCGTCAGCAGGGACCACTGGTTAAGAACTAAGGAAACTGTCATGAGAAGACCTCTTCCCCGTCTTGCTTGACCGCCGCACTCCTTGCCGGCGTGCTCGCCGGCGCCCCAGCTTACGCCACCGTGGCCACCCCATCTCAAGTTATCGGCCCGTCCGATGTGATCGGACAGGCTTCTGGTGGGTATCATGGTTGAACGATCATGAGGAGGTTTTCCCTACATGGAATTGTTTGAACCGATTCTTCATTTCTTTGAGCAACGGTGGGTCCACAACATCATCTGGGCCGGCATCTTGGTAATAGGCACCGCCATCGCCACCAAGGTCGTATCCAAGACCCTGCGCCACCTGCTCAACCGCGACGACAACCCGCTTCCGGCATCGAGTATCTTCATCAACATCGCGCGCGCCGTCATCTGGATGATCGGCGGCAGCTTTATCCTCGACAACTGCTTTGGCATTAACGCAAACGCCCTCGTCGCCGCTCTTGGCGTCGGCGGCATCGCCATCTCGTTGGGCTTTCAGGACACGCTCTCAAACCTCATCGGCGGCATGCAGGTGACGTTTATGGGCATCATCAAGCCCGGCGACAATATCGAGGTCGGTGGCGTGTCGGGCGTGGTCCAAGACATCACCTGGCGTCATACGACTATCGAGGATGCCTGCGGGCAGACCATCATTGTCCCCAACTCAAATATCTCCAAGAACACGCTCGTGCACCTCATGCCCTTTGGGCGCGTGGCTGTGCCCGTTGCCGTAAAGGACACGTCCAAGTGGGCCTCGCTCGACGCACTGGCAGACGAGCTGTCCAGCGCCACCAAGGCCGCCGTGCTTCCCATCTCGAGCTTTGACAAGGAACCCTACGTGCTCTTTAGCGAGATCGGCGACTTTGGCATCAAGGGCAAGATCATCTTTATCGTCAGCGACGACAGCACCACTTTCACGGCGGCCGACGCCTGCATCCGCGCCATCGCCCCCATCATCGCCTAAACCACCACAAAGGGGACAGGCACCTTTGTGGTGGTTTTCATTCGTGGTACCATGGTTCATATAGTTGTTTAAACGACTAAGGGAGCAAAGCTATGGAAGAGGCCTATCGTCAAGCACGCAAGCGCGGCGAGCAAGGACGTCGACGCGCCATTAGTCAAAGCGAGCATCCGTACCTCACGGACCTCGATAGCTTGGTTGCCCAGCTTCCCTTAGGCCAACGAGAGAATGTCGGCCTGAGAGACATTCCACTCGAAATGGTCGTCGGAACGGTTACCAAGGGCCGTCAGTCCGCCTTTTCGTGCAACTTCATGCCCCTGCTGCCGTTTAGCACCGAGTTCGCCCGTAAGTGGTCTAACCTCTACGACATCCAGGTGACCGAGGGCTATCGCGACCCCATCATCGTCACCGAGTTCATGCATCGGTTTTACGTCCAAGAGGGCAACAAGCGCGTCAGCGTCCTCAAATTCCTGGACTCCCCGACGGTTTCAGCCAAGGTCACCCGTCTCTACCCCGGCACGTGGGATTCCATCGAAAGCCGCCTGTACGGTGAGTTCTGTGCGTTTTGGCGCGTCTGCCCCCTATACGAGATCGAGTTCTCGCGCGAGGGAAGCTACGAAACGCTCGCCAAGATGCTCGGTCAGAACCTTATCGAAAAATGGCCGCAGAAAAAGGTTGACTACCTGCGCCACACCTTCCTGCTCTTTAAGCGCGCCTACCTTCGCGCGGGCGGCGACCACCTGGACATTACGCCCGCAGACGCCATGCTCGTCTACCTCAATGTGTACAACCAGGACCGCCTGCTGGATACGCCGACGGATATCGTCGTAAACCGCCTGTGTAAGATTTGGCGTGAGCTGGTCATTGCCGGCAAAAATAACGAGGACAAGGTCGATCTTGTCGAAGCACCGAGCGTCGATGAGGAAGAGTCGCCCGCCAAGTCCACCTCCGGCGTGCTCAACTTCTTTATGGGCAAGACCGTCTATTCGGCGGCCAATCCCCTGCGCATCGCCTTTATCCATGAGTTCCCCTGTGCGACGTCGAGCTGGGACAGCCTGCACGACCAAGGGCGTCAGTATCTCGATGAGCACTTTGGCGGTATCGTGCGCACCGAGGCGTTCGAGGACTGCCACGATCCGGACGTGTTCTACGCCGCCGTGGAAACGGCTGTCAAACATGGAGACAGCGTCATCTTCTCGACCTCGCACCGCCTGATGGAATACACGCTCAGGGCTGCCGTTGAGTATCCCCAGGTTCGGTTCCTCAACTGCTCTATCGGCCTTCCCCACCAAAGCGTCCGTTCGTACTTTGGCAAGATGTACGAGGCCAAGTTCCTCTTGGGCGCCCTTGCCGCCAGCATGGCGGACAACCACCGCATCGGTTACCACGCGTCGGTCTTCGCCTCGGGCGCACTCAGCGAGATCAACGCCTTTGCGATTGGAGCCTCGCTACTCGACCCCCGTGCGCAAATTATCCTGACCTGGGGCGATGTGCCCGCCGGTGGCCTTGCCGAGGCCATGTGCCGCGAAGGCGTGAACGTCATGACCGGCGCCGACATGTCCAAGTCGCTGGAGGACCCCACGGCCTACGGACTCCACCGTCTGGTCGATGGCAAGGTCGTCGGCATCGCCATGCCGGTATGGAACTGGCGCCGATACTACGAGCTTATCGTGCGAAGTCTGTTGCATGGCACCTGGGACGAGACCAGTGACGACAGCCGGGTCCGCGCCGTCAACTACTGGTATGGCATGAGCTCGGGCGTTATCGACATTCGCTACGCTCCGGGCCTGCCCTATCAGACGCGCAAACTGGTGCAGCTGCTCCGCAATGGCATTGTCGAGGGCTCCATCAATCCATTTGGCGGCGAGCTCCATAGCCAAGACGGCGTGGTGCAGATCGAAGGCTTTCCCCCACTGCCGAGCACGCAAATCGTCGAGATGGACTGGCTGGCCGACAACGTGGTGGGCACCATTCCGCAGCCCGACGATGAGCCGAAGGTCCGCGCCCTATGAAAATCCTTGCCATAGCCGATACCGAAGAGCGATGCCTTTGGGAGTGCTTTCGAAAAGAACGCTTTGAGGGTGTCGACCTGATTTTGTCCGCTGGTGATCTGGACCCGGACTATCTTGAGTTTTTGGTCACGGTCATCAACAGACCGCTCATCTACGTGCGAGGCAATCACGATGACCGCTATGCGCGTCATGCTCCGGGCGGCTGTATCTGTGTCGAAGACACCGTGTACGTTTATCGCGGCGTCCGCATTGCGGGGCTTGGCGGCTCCATGCGCTATCGAGATGGCGCCAACATGTACACCGAGCGCGAGATGGCCAAGCGCGTGCGCAAGCTGTCTCGTAAAGTGAGGATGGTCGGCGGCTGCGACATCTTGCTCACCCATGCGCCCGCCGCCGGCGTGGGCGATCTGGACGATCTACCGCATCGAGGATTCGAATGCTTTAACACAGCGCTCGAGTCCTGGAATCCCGACTACATGGTGCACGGGCATGTGCACCAATGCTATGGTCGCGACTTTCAACGCGAACGTCAGCACGCATGCGGGGCAACGATCATCAACGCCTGCGGCTATACGCAGTTTGAGCTGGACGAAGCGCGCTACCCCATCCGTGGCTGGCAGGCAGCCTGGCTCAATTCGCAAACCATGCGTCGCGAACTCAAGCGCCACGAGGCTATCGAGTCCTCAACCGCTAGAACACCCTGGTAACCACCTTAAAGGGGGCACTGTCCCCTTTAAGGTGGTTTTGACGCGAAAGCAAGAAACCCGGTCCTGCACGAGACAGAACCGGGTTTCTTTAGCAATGCTTGCTTTGCTCAGGCAGTAACCGTTAGTTACTCAGCCAAGAAGTCACGCTGGATAGCGGGATCGACCTTGACGCCAGGGCCCATGGTGGAAGACACGGAGATGGACTTAACGTACTTGCCCTTAGCAGAAGCGGGCTTGACGCGCAGGATCTCGGTGTACAGGGCAGCGTAGTTCTCGACGAGCTGCTGCTCGGAGAAGGACTTCTTGCCCAGGGGCACGTGGCAGATGCCGTAGCGGTCGGCGCGATACTCAACGCGGCCGGCCTTGAGCTCGGAGACCATCTTGGCGACGTCCATGGTCACGGTGCCGAGCTTAGGGTTCGGCATGAGGCCACGGGGACCAAGGATCTTACCGATGCGGCCAACCTTGGCCATCATGTTCGGCGTAGCGATAGCGGCGTCGAAGTTGATCTCGCCCTTCTGGATCTGGGCGACGAGCTCGTCGGAACCGATGATGTCGGCGCCGGCAGCCTCGGCCTCGCGGGCCTTCTCGCCCTCGGCGAAGACGGCAACACGAATGGTCTTGCCGGTGCCGTGGGGCAGGGAGATGGAGCCGCGGATGTTCTGGTCGGCCTTACGAGTATCGACGCCCAGACGGAAGTGGGCCTCGACGGTCTCGTCGAACTTGGCGGTGTCGAGCTCCTTGATGAGCTTGGCAGCCTGAAGGGGGGTGTAGAGCGTGGCGCGGTCGATCTTCTCGGCAGCGGCGTTATAGCTCTTACCATGCTTAGCCATGTGCATTACCTCCTGTGGTTAAACGGGCGCGAGCCCTCCCACATCGTATCGTGTGCCCTATTGCACACATTTAACGGGCGCCCCGGTTGGAGCACCCGTCGTTACCAAAAGAAATCGCTACTCAGCGATGGTGACGCCCATGGAACGGGCGGTACCGGCGATGATCTTCTTGGCGGCGTCAATGTCGTTGGCATTGAGGTCCGGCATCTTGATCTCAGCGATCTTGGTGAGCTGCTCCTGGGAGAGCTGACCAACCTTGTCGGCCTGGGGCTTAGCGGAACCAGACTTGAGGTTCAGCTCCTTCTTGATGAGGTGAGCCGCCGGCGGGGTCTTGGTGATGAAGGAGAAGGACTTATCCTCGAAGACAGTGATCTCAACGGGGATGATGTCGCCCTTCTTGTCCTGCGTCTCGGCGTTAAAGGCCTGGCAGAACTGCATGATGTTCACGCCAGCTGCGCCCAGGGCGGGGCCGACGGGAGGAGCGGGGTTAGCTGCACCAGCAGGAATCTGGAGCTTAATGACGTTGGCAACCTTCTTCTCAGCCATGGTCATTCCTTTCGAATCACGAGTGTGAAGTACTTGCTATATCGTAAGCACGCACGTGTTAGAAGCACTCCTGAGATGAGCAGTCACAGAAGAAGCACGCTCGCGCGAACGGACGAAAACTTAAGCGATGACAGCGACCTGGTTAAAGTCGAGCTCGACCGGCGTCTCACGGCCAAAGATCATCAGGGTGACCTTCAGCTTGCCTGCCTCGGTGTTAACCTCGGAGACCTTGCCATCAAAGTCGGTAAGCGGGCCATCAGTGACGCGGACGGACGTGCCGACTTCAATATCAACCGAGGTGCGCTTGGGCGAATCGCCCTTACCGGGACGACGAGTCATCTTATTGTACTCGTCGCGGGAAAGCGGAGCGGGCTTGCCATTGCCGCCCAGGAAACCAGTGACACCGGGCGTGTTGCGAACACACGTCCACGCATCGTCATCCATCTCCATGCGAACCAGGACATAACCCGGGAAGATCTTGGAATCCTTGGTCTCGCGCTTGCCACCCTCTTTGATCTCGGTGACGCGCTCCATAGGAATCTCGATATCAAAGATACGGTCCTGCATGCCCATGGTCTCGATGCGATGCTCGAGATCGGACTTAACACGGTTCTCGTATCCAGAGTAAGTGTGAACGACGTACCAACGCTTAGACATGGTTTAGCCCCTCAATCCAGAGAACAGAGCAAGAGCCTCGCCAAAGCCAGCATCGAGCAGAGCGATGACGACGCCGACGACGATCAGAGAAGCGCAAACGACGACCGAGTAGTTCACGAGCTCCTTCTTATCGGGCCACGTGACACGCTTCATCTCGGACTTCACCGAAGCGAAATACTTCTTGGTGCGGGCGAAGAAACCAGGCTTCTCGTTCTTCTTGGACTTCGCAGCCTTCTCGTTCTTCTTGGCAACGGCCTTCTTGGCCTCAACCTTGGAGTTGGCGGCAGCGTTGTTGGCAGGTGCCGGCTGCTGAGCCTTCTTCTTGTTCTTCTTGTTGGCCATTTGGGTTACCTCCGCGCAATGCGCTTATACATGAGTAAACCGTAAGCCCCCAATTGGGAGCTTACGGAATAATGACTGGCACGCCAGGAAGGACTCGAACCCTCAACACTCGGTTTTGGAGACCGATGCTCTACCAATTGAACTACTGGCGTATGTGACTAGAGACTAGCGAGTCTCTTTGTGCAGCGTGTGGTGACGGCACCAGGGGCAATACTTCTTGATCTCCATACGATCAGGCATGTTCGACTTGTTCTTGGTGGTCGTATAGTTGCGGCGCTTGCACTCAGTGCACGCAAGAGTAACTAGAGTACGCATTTATCCTGAACCTTTCATTTCCGCCCCGTACGGGCACGAGTTGGTACTTTATCAGCTCTACGTAAGTGCTGTCAATGAAAACCTCGAATCAATTGGTTCTCGCTGGATCCATTCATATTTGGAACACATCAATGAAGCCAGCGAGATCTAATCGATCCCTCACGCTCGGCTTAAGAGCGAGCGAAGCGCAATCGTCAGGGAACAAGCCCCGCGTAGAAAAGAACCCGGCACCCTATAAGTGCCGGGTTCTCTCTAAGTCAGCTATATCAAAGAGCTAATTTACTCAATGATCGTGGAGACGATGCCCGAACCGACGGTGTGGCCACCCTCGCGGATAGCGAAGCGCAGGCCCTCCTCCATGGCGATCGGGTGAATGAGGTCGCCCTCGATGGTGATGTGGTCACCAGGCATAGCCATCTCGGTGCCCTCGGGCAGCTTGACCGTACCGGTAACATCGGTGGTACGGAAGTAGAACTGAGGACGATAACCATCGAAGAACGGGGTGTGACGGCCGCCCTCCTCCTTGGTCAGAACGTAGATCTCGCCGGTGAACTTGGTGTGCGGGGTAACCGAACCGGGCTTGCAGAGAACCTGGCCGCGCTCGATGTCCTCGCGCTTGATGCCGCGGAGCAGCAGACCGACGTTGTCGCCAGCCTCGCAGAAGTCCATGGACTTACGGAACATCTCGATACCGGTAACGACGGTGTTCTGGGTATCCTTGATGCCGACGATCTCGACGGGCTCGTTGAGCTTGAGCTCACCGCGCTCAACACGACCGGTAGCAACGGTACCACGGCCGGAGATGGTCATAACGTCCTCAACGGCCATCAGGAAGGGGAGGTCGTTGTTACGAGCAGGCGTCGGGATGTACTCGTCGACAGCCTTCATGAGCTCGCGGATAGCGTCCATCCACTTGGCGTCGCCCTCGAGAGCGCCCAGAGCGGAACCGCGGATGACGGGGATATCGTCGCCGGGGAAATCGTACTCGGAGAGGAGCTCACGGGTCTCCATCTCGACGAGGTCGATGAGCTCGTCATCGTCGACCATGTCGCACTTGTTCAGGAAGACGACGATGTAGGGAACGCCGACCTGACGGGCGAGCAGGATGTGCTCGCGAGTCTGAGCCATGGGGCCGTCGGTAGCGGCGATGACCAGGATAGCGCCGTCCATCTGAGCAGCGCCGGAGATCATGTTCTTGACGTAGTCAGCGTGGCCCGGGCAGTCAACGTGAGCGTAGTGACGGGCAGCAGTCTCGTACTCAACGTGGGAGACGGAGATCGTAATGCCGCGCTCGCGCTCCTCGGGAGCCTTGTCGATGTTCTCGAACGCAGTGAAGTCAGCCTTGCAGCCCTCGGTCTCAGAGAGAACCTTGGTGATGGCGGCGGTCAGCGTGGTCTTGCCGTGGTCGACGTGACCAATGGTGCCGATGTTAACATGCGGCTTAGTGCGCTCAAACTTCTCTTTGGCCATAAAGCCCTCCTCTTAACAGGTCGTCCCCGGACGGGACTTTGCCTTTATACCATAGTGGCCTCTCAACATACTATTGAGAAGCCACCGTGTTACCTATGGTAGCGGTGACTGGATTCGAACCAGTGACGCCACGGGTATGAACCGTGTGCTCTAACCAACTGAGCTACACCGCCGGATGGAGCCTGCAACCAGACTTGAACTGGTGACCTCTTCGTTACCAACGAAGTGCTCTACCGACTGAGCTATACAGGCACTTGACGGGTGGGAGCTATAGGATTCGAACCTATGTAGGCAGAGCCAACGGGTTTACAGCCCGTCCCCATTAACCACTCGGGCAAACTCCCAATCGTTCAAGTATCCGCAGGTTCTTTGGTCTTTTGGACCGCCGCCCCCGCGAACGAAAAAGATAATACGATGCAACCTTGGGAGCTGTCAACGAAAACCTCTAGATACACGGTGCCGGGCGTATCTATGTACCTTTGACCTGCGTTTTTGTTGAGTTTAGATATGAAGGGCGGTGGATTTCGCTACGCTGGTGACATTTCCCAAGGGAACACTTTGGCACGGTGGAGTACGCCTACAGCATCGACCTTCGATAACGACCCTCTTGCACTATTACATAGGTCGCGATCGGACTTTTCCGGCACGAACGAGCGTGGATTTTCTCCCGTTTGAAATCGAGCGTGGATAATCTCCCTCTTTTAGCACGGCTTCGAACCCAAAGTGGCAGATTATCCACGCTCATTCATTAGGCGGGAGATTTTCCACGCTCGCACGTCCAGAAATCCACGCTCAAGGTAAACGGCTGGGCCCGCTCCCGCTTTTGTCTCTATCTGTAACATTTAGAGAACATTTTCTCCCCTATCTGTTACAGATCGAGATGTTTCGCAGAGACCCTGGCTTACGTCTCATTCTGTAACAGTACGAACGGTTTTCCGCCCCTTCGTGTTACAGATCGAGACACTTATCTATTCTCGCCTTACATCCACGACATCTGCCCAGTCAATAACGTCGTAGTCATCATCGCTTCGCCAGACGACACACTTGGGTCGTGAATCCGCTTGGGCTGCATCGTCCCTCGCCACTTGTGGACGACTCGCAAAGAAGCGCCCAAGCTCAGCTCGCGGCAAGATAATCCCTTGCACGCTCCCGCCACCCGCAAGACACACACGCGCCCAGCGACCAGCCTTTTCATATAAGAGCCAATTGGCAACCTGCGAAGATCTGCCCTCAGGCACTTTATCCCCTGGAATATCAGGAACAAACATGGGGTCGACCTCCTCCAGTTGAGCAAAGCCCATCCCCTCCAAACGCGAACCAAGTTTTTCCTTAGCGTAACCGCTCAGCTCGCGCTTGATCATGCCTGCAATACGCCGGGCCGTCCTACCATGGGGATCAAACCAGCTGCATCCGCGCTCATAGGCAGCCAGCGCATCCATAAGCACGTAGACCTCGCTCAAATTGAGCGGCAACGCCAGCGGGTGTACCGAAGACCTGAATTCGCCGCGATACCCAAACTCCTCGGCTACGCACATGCCGCCGATACGCACGCCATCGCGAATCCTGGCACGGCGCTCCCCCACCGCGTTCTTGCTGCACAGCAAAACGTTATAGGCGATGTCTTCCTGCGAACGCTCTTCGTGGGAAACGGTGAGCATAATCAGGTCTGCCTCTTCACCGCCAATAAAGGAATCCTTGAGCTCGTAGCCCTTCATGCCTTTGTTAGGCGGCTCAGCTGCAAGCAGCGCAAAAAGCTCGTGCACCTGATGGTAGAGCGCTAGGCGTCCCTCCAAATATGGACCATCGGGTCCATTTGCATACGCCTTGATATGCATCCGCAAGGCCCCCGTGTCGACGGGCGCTACCGCCATCTGGCTAATAGCATATCCCTCGCCTGGACGGGAATCATATCGTTGAGCTCGACCGCATCTGGCATGTTTCTTTTTATGTACTGTCCAAGCAGCATTGGCGGCGCCCGCCTTTCTAATCTTTAACCTATCGATTTTTTCTCTTCGAGTCCATCTCAAGATAGCGTTGGATTTTGTCGAGCGACAAATTGGTCCGGCCCAGGGACTCTGCCGCCGTCAAAATCTTCTGTGCAAGATTTGATCCAAAGTAGTAAATCACATCTCCATTGGCGATGCGCTCAACGTATTCGTCTCCAATCTTATTAATAAGGGAGAAAAACTCAGGGCACAGCATGGGATAACGCTCAGCTATTTCCGTAATCCCCGCATGGCCAAAATCGGCAACGTCCTCGCACTGCCGCTCAAGATCTTCGATACCGTGGCCATTAAGGCCGCGCCCGCAGGAAAAAGCAAGGCCGCGAGACAGGGCAGTTTTGACGCGTTGCCCCTGCTCGTCCGATAGCTTTCCACCCAGCAGAGCTCGCATCATGATCTGGCAGCAAGCGTACGTAGGTCGATAGAGAAAATCGACACGTGCATCACTGGGCATATGGCAATCGCTGCTCAGAGGAAAACAACCGTCTTCTCGTTGCGACTCGAGAATGACATCGAGGGACTCGCGCCAATCCGGATCGTTATCCAAGCCATAATCGCGAAAGTAGCGCAGTAGCTGCATCTCCATATCCATGGCACGGATGCTGATGATCGGCTTATTTGTTGCCCTGTCCTTGCCGGCAATGTCGCAAAGAGAGTAAATCATGGTCTTTTTTCCTTTCCGTAGACCCTATGCCAACGATTTCCTTTCGTTGGCTTTGTTGACTCCATTCTCTTTTACAAAGCTATATCCAACGACCAAGCATTGCTTGGTTATTGCAGGTGACGGGAAAATGGAGCCAGACCACGTAGGCGCCTACCTAAAAAGAAACGGGCCCTGTCCCACAAGAGAACAGAGCCCGAAACTCTCATGGAGCCAGTGACAGGAAGTCCGCGTATTCGCTTCGCGAATCCGCTCCGGCTTCGGATGCCTGCCGGCATCCTTGCCCGCTCGCTACGAACGCTCCGCGTTCGCTTGACGCTCGCGCCCTCGCAGGTTCGATTCCGGCACATACAAGAAACGGGCCCTGTCCCACAAGGGAGCAGAACCCGAAACTCTCATGGAGCCAGTGACAGGAATCGAACCTGCAACCCACTGATTACAAATCAGTTGCGCTACCGTTGCGCCACACTGGCACACTTGGCGCTTTCGCGCGAAGCCTGTTTAGAATAAAGGAATTGCGGACGAGGCGCAACAGGCCCTTTGACCGACCACATCTCAAAACTATTCGTCAGAACGAATAGTTTTTATTACAATGAAGAAGATAAAACTATTCGTTCTGGCGAAGGGTTTCGCGATGTTGACCACGAAGGAAGCTGCAGAGCTACTCGACATCACCCCGCGCAGGGTGCAAGAGCTCATAAAAAACGGAGCACTTGAGGCACGCAAGGCTTCTGGTGTATGGCTCATCGACAAAGACAGCGTCAACGCACGACTCCGCTCCGTGACCAAAACGGGGGGACGCCCCCGTCGAGGCCATGGAAAAAGCGAGATTACGTTTACCCTCATGAACCGCACGCACGAAGTCGCCCAGCTGGTCTACAGCACATCGCGAAAAGACTTTACCCACATCGGTGCCGACATCGATTACATCCACGCCCCTATTGGAGTACTTGGCCCCAATAGTCCCGTGTCGCTCGACTCTTTCCGCATTTGGTGGCGAGGCCGCGGTATCCCGCTCGCACGCATTGGACTAGCCTCCCTGCTTGCAGAAGCCGCAGTCGATGTTCCCGATGAACTCATCCAGCGAAATCTCGGCCTCTCCCTATCCGACCAGTATTGGATTAGACCCCAAGATTCCGGTCTCGCGTGGGAGGATATTAACTTCTTCAGTAATGCTTTTGACGACGTCTCTCTGTCCATCGCACCCTTCGCCCCAGAGGGCAAAGCAGCCGCCGCAAAGCCCGATAACACCTCGGACGGCAATCTTCAGAAGTATTGGACATGCGAGGGTGACCGTCGAATCCTCCACAAGGCAGGTGCGCATCTAAACCAGGAACCCTATAACGAGATGGTGGCGACCGCGCTCCATCGTCGCATCCTAAACGCCTGCGATTATGTGCCTTACTCGCTCGAGGGCACGGGCACTTCCGCCCTGAGCATATGCGATGTCTTCTTAACTGATGAAGAAGAGTATGTCCCTGCGTTCTATGTAAATCAGTACGCAAACGCAGATGAAAGACTAACCAACTACGAGCGATATGTAGCAAACTGCGAGAAACTCGGGGTAACAGGCGTCAAGGATGCCCTTGACCGCATGATCGTGTGCGACGACATCATCGCCAACTATGATCGTCATTGGCGCAACTTCGGCCTCGTGCGAAACGTCAACTCACTGGTCTGCAGACCAGCCCCTATCTTCGATTCGGGCTCATCACTCTGGTGCAACATATCACTAGAGGAGCTTAGGGCGGGGGAGCACAGTTTTACCAGTGCACAATTTCATTCAAGCCCCGCGAAACAAATGCTGCTTGTTGAGGATATGAGCTGGTTTGACGACGACAAACTCGAAGGCTTCGTTGACGAGGCGATCGAGATTCTGTCTAAAAACGATGCCCTAGCAGCGAGACTGCCTTATCTAAAAGAGGCGCTAACATGGCGCCTCGAAAGAATGATCGACATCGCTGAATGGAGTTAGCGAGACAGCATCGCCCCGCCAACTCCCCTACCTCCCGCGCAGAGCCTTGAGCTTGGCCAGCGCCTCGGGGCTCAGGCGGCTACCCAGGGTCATCTTGATCTGCGGAGCTTCCTCTGCCTCGTGAACGTCGTTATCGATCTGCTTGATCTCGTCCACCAGCATGCGGCTCGAGATACGCGTGACACCCTTGCCCATGACGACGGCTTGAATTGTACCGTCACTCGATACCACGGAGCACGCGCGGCCCTCCTCACGTGCCTCGATGCAGAGCTTCTGCACCACGGTGTCGGCAGAGACGCCCGTCGGCGAAAACTCGATGCGCACGCCGCGGGCCGGCAGGTTGGGACGCTCGCTGGAGATATTGCCCGCGCCGTCGAACACGATCACGGCCTCGTAGCGGCCCTGGGCAAACGCGGCGACATCGTTGATGAGGGCGGTGCGCGCCATATCGTGAACGTCGCTGGAATACGGATCGTCGGAATGGTCGTATACGAGCTTTTCGTAGCGCGGCGTGCAGTGGATCACGTTGTAACCGTCGACCACCAGCAGTTCGGGCTTGTTGGAGTGCACCGTCGAGACTGGGTCGGCGATAGCCTGTGCAAACGCATTGCCGCCCACGCCGTAGGTCGCGGCCGAGACAATCGGCTTGGCCGAGCCCTCGCCAAAGCGCTTGGCTTTGGACTTGGCACGGTTCTTTTTGGACATGCGCTACTCCTCCCCCATGAGCTCGCCGGCGTTGCGGCGCAGCCACTCAAAGCACAGCGCCGTGGTCGCCTGGGCAACATTGAGGCTCTCGGTCATGCCGCGCTGGGGAAGCTTGGTCAAAAAGTCGCATTTCTCGAGCACCAGGCGCGAGATGCCGTCGCCCTCGGACCCCATGACGAGCGCCACGCGACCCTCGAAGGGAGCATCCCAGCAACTGCCTTCGGCGTGCTCGGAGGCACCGCCCACCCAAAAGCCAGCGGCCTTGAGGTCATCGAGCGCACGGGCGATATTGGGAACCTGCGCGATGGGCAGGTGCATGACGGCACCGGCTGAGGTTTTGTAGCTGCCCACGGTCACGCCGGCGGCACGCTTGTTGGCGATGACGACGCCCGCGGCGCCCACGACCTCGGCGGAGCGCACGATGGCGCCAAAGTTGCCGTCGTCAGTCACATGGTCGAGCACCACGACAAGTGCCGGACCCTCGCCTGCGCGGTCGAGGATATCGGCGACATCGGCATAGGGGAAGTTGCCAACCTCGAGCGCGATGCCCTGGTGAGCGCCATGGCTCGACAGCACATCGAGCTGTGCACGCGGCACATACTTAATGCGGACGCCCGCGGCGTTGAGGTCATCGACCAGACGCGACAGGGCGGCATCGCGCTCCCCGCCCTCGGCAATGAGCGCGCACTTGATGGGAAAACCAGTGCGCAGCGCCTCGGCGGCAGCACGACGGCCTTCGATAAACTCGCCCTTGGGAGCCTGGACAGCGTCGCGGTTGCGATCGCGCTGCGGACGTGCGGCCTGTGTACGATCGCGCTGACCCTTGGGGGCGGCAGCGCGGTCATTACGGCGAATCGGACGCGAGCCAGAAGCAGCCTGCTTGCCGCCACGAGACGCGCGCTTGCGATTGTCGGCCATAAAGCGACCTCCTAAATACAACTATCAAACGAAACAAATAGACCGACCGCCCGAGGTGCGTCAGATTGCCTTGAAAGAGGAGGGCATAGACCTTGAGGTCATGCCCGACGATTGAAAGGCAAGGTGCCGTGGCTCGGGCGGTCGGTACGGGTTTTCCAAGTGCCCGAGATTACCGTGAAAGAGGAGCGACGCGTACTTGAGTACGCGAGCGACGGTTTGAACGGCAAGGTCGGGTGCCTGGGAAACCCGCAGGGATTAGAGAGATTTGATACGGGTGCCGGCGGCCGTATCCTCGATCGTCAGCCCGAGGTCCTTAAGCTGGTCGCGGATGGCGTCTGCTAGGTCCCAGTTCTTGGCAGCACGGGCCTCGGCGCGAGCCTCGAGAATCTTGGCAGCAGCCTCGTCCACATCGTCACCAGTGTAGGCAACCAGACCGGCGGCAACGCCCAGCAGGCCCAGCGGCAACTCGACCTTGGGCTCGGGAAGCTCAACGCCAAACGTATCGAGCAACTCGGTCAGCATATCGGCGGCAGCCAGGGCTGCGGCCTTGTCGGCAGCATCGCCCGCATGCTCCAAATACTGGTTGCACTCGGTCACAAAGCCAAAGACGGCACCCATGGCACCGGCGGTGTTAAAGTCGTCGTCCATGCACTCCTTAAAGGCGGCACGGGTCTCGGCGGCCTTGGCGGCAAACTCCTCGGCGGCAGCCTCATCGGCGTCGGCGGTCGCGTGGCTTGCAGCCCAGCGCAGGTTCTCGACCGTGCCGGCGATACGCGTGAGCGAGTTCTCGGCACCCTCCAAGCGCTCCCAAGAGAAGTCGAGCGGTGAGCGATAGCTCGTCTGCAGCATCAGTAAGCGCAGGGCCGCGGCAGAGTGCTGCTCGAGGACCTCGGCCAGTGTAAAGAAGTTACCGAGCGACTTGGACATCTTCTCGCCGTCGACCAGTAGCATGCCCGTGTGCATCCAGGTGTTGGAGAAGCCCTGGTGCCAGGCGCAGGTAGCCTGAGCGCACTCGTTCTCGTGATGCGGGAAGGCAAGGTCGGAGCCACCGCCGTGGATGTCGATCGGGGTGCCCAGGTAGCGGTGCACCATGGCGGCGCACTCGGTGTGCCAGCCGGGACGGCCCTCGCCCCAGGGGCTCGGCCAGCTGGGCTCGCCGGGCTTGGCGGCCTTCCACAGGGCAAAGTCGAGCGGGTCGTTCTTGTCCTCGTTCTCCTCGATGCGCGCGCCAACCATAAGGTCGTCGATGTTGCGGCCCGAAACCTGGCCATAGTTGGGATCGCTGCGCACGGCAAAGTACACATCGCCGTTATCGGCTGCGTAAGCGTGGCCCTGCTCGATAAGCGTCTTGATCATGGCGATCATGGGGCCGATCTCCTTGGTGGCGCGGGGGCGCACATCGGGATCGAGCACGTTGGCGGCGCGCATGACGCCGATGAACTTGTCGGAAAACTCCGTCGCGACCTCGGCAGCCGTACGGCCCTGCTCGTTGGCGCGATTGATGATCTTGTCATCGACATCGGTGAGGTTCTGGGCGAACGTGACCTCGTAGCCGCTCGCGATGAGCCAGCGTCGAATCACATCGAAGCTGATGAACGTGCGGGCATTGCCGATGTGGATGTTGTCGTAGACCGTGGGGCCGCACACGTACATGCGGACCTTGCCGGACTCGATGGGCTGGAACTCTTCCTTTTTATGGGTAGCGCTGTTGTAGATACGCATTCGTTACTCCTTAACGGTTTTCTGTAGCAGGCAGACGGCCCAGGCGCCGATTCCCTCGCCTTGGCCTTCCCAACCGAGCTTTTCGGTCGTGGTGGCGGCGACGCCCACATTTTCGACGTCAACGCCCAGGGCATGGGCAAGGTTGGCGCGCATGGCATCGCGGTGCGGGGTGATTTTGGGTTGCTGACAGGCAATGGTGCAATCGGCATCGACAAACTCAAAGCCCAGCTCGCGCGCATAGTCCATCACGCGAGCGAGCAACACCATCGAATCGGCACCCTCGTAGGCGGGATCGGTGTCGGGGAATAGCTTGCCGATGTCTCCCCCGCGGCAGGCGCCCAGAATGGCGTCGGCCAAGGCGTGTGCGAGTACGTCGGCATCCGAGTGGCCCAGCAGGCCGCGCTCGTAGGGAATGTCGACCCCGCCGATGATACATCGACGCCCCTCCACCAAACGGTGGACGTCGTAGCCGTGGCCAATGCGCAGGTTACTGAACATGGGGAAGGTCCTCTCCCTCGGCCATGCGGCCAAGCAGAATCGCGGTTACGGGACGCAGGTCCTCGGGCACCGTCACCTTAAGGTTATCGCGCGGGCTCTGGACACAGCGGACGCGCCCGCCCATGCGCTCGACCAGCGACGAATCGTCCGTGCCGATAAAGCCCTCGGCAATCGCCGCGGCATGGGCGCGCTTCATAGCGTCGACACTAAAGATCTGCGGCGTCTGTGCAGCCCAATAGAGTTCGCGCGGCGGTGTCTTAACGATGTTATCGCCATCGACGATCTTGAGCGTGTCAATCGCGGGCTGACCGCACACGACACCGTCGAGCGAGCGGTCACCCATGAGCACGTCGATAGCGTGGTCGATGGCCTCGGTCGTAATGAGCGGACGAGCGCCATCGTGGATGGCGACATATTCGAAACCCGCCGGAACCGCATGCACGCCGGCACGGGTGGAATCCTGACGGGTATCGCCGGCATCGGCAAAGCTGATGGGCGTGTCATAGTCAAACGGGTCGATGGCAAGTCGGCGCATCTCGGCACGGCGCTCGGCAGGACACACCACCACGATGTGGCCGACCTTGTCGCTTCGATCGAACGCGCGGATGGACCAGCTCATGAGCGGACGGCCCGCTACATTGACGAGCTGCTTGCCACCGGGGTTACCAAAGCGCTGGCCGCTGCCACCGGCAACGACCACGGCGCATACGGGCGCCATTATGCGTTCCCCTGTTTGGTGCCCTTCATGCGGTACAGCGAGTCCGCAAGAATGGCAGGGTTGTTGACGCCAAAGTCGCCCAGGCGCTCCGGATCCTCGCTGATGTCGTCCATGAGCTCCTGCAGCGAGCCGTACTCGTCGACAATCTTCTCGGCCACGCCGTCGCGCACGACGGACACGCGCGAAAGCGTGCGCAGGCCCAGCGGCGTCATGACAGAGTCCTCATCCAGGTCGTCGTAGCCCAGAACCGCCGCCACATGCTGCGGGTCGGACAAGTCCTTGGGCGTCATACGGGCAAGCTCAGCGCGAATTTTCTCGGCGTTTGCCTCGGAGGAGTCACTCGCGTAGTCGCGGATCATCAGGTCATACTCGGTATCCATACTGGAGCCGGCGAGCTGCTCGAGCTGCATCTGCACGAGCTTGCCCTGGTTGCCCAGCTTGACAATGCAATCCTTAAGCTCGGTCTTTGCCTGCTGCATGATCTCGAAACTCGAGAAAATGCCGGTGATGTCAGCGAGCGTAACGTAGTCATCGAGCTCGAGGGCCGTCAGACGCAGCAGGGAGCGATCGAGCGACTGACGGGTGGTCTGGAGCGTGGCGACGAGTTGGTTGACCGAGCTCATGATGGTGGTAACGGGCTGGATCTCGTAGCTCTTGCCGTGAACGTACACGTTGACAACGGCACGACGGGCCGAGACCGAGATCACGATGGCATCCGTGAGCACCGACATGCGAGCGGCGGTGCGGTGACGCATACCCGTCTCGCTCGTGGCAAGCGAGGGATCGGGATTGAGGTGGAAGTTGGCGCGCAGGATCTGGGTGAGGTCACCGTCGATGACGATGGCACCGTCCATCTTGGAGAGCTCGAACAGACGGTTCGAGGTAAACGAAATGTTGAGCGGGAAGCCGTCGTTACCGGCGGCGAGCACGTTTTCGGTGTCGCCGACGCAGATAAGGGCGCCCAGGTGACCGGCAATGATCATGTCGAGGGCGGTGCGGATCGGCTGGCCAGGTGCCGTCAGACGAATGGCCTGTTCCATACGCTTTTGCAGCTCGTTCTTATCCAAGGCATCGCTCCCATCGTATACGCTCCATAAACGCTAAATAGTTTCTCACGGTTTGTCCCCG
Source organism: uncultured Collinsella sp. (assembly GCA_900545445.1). Taxonomy (GTDB): domain Bacteria; phylum Actinomycetota; class Coriobacteriia; order Coriobacteriales; family Coriobacteriaceae; genus Collinsella. The sequence continues at coordinate 64,012 of UQZH01000001.1, forward strand.
CGGCACTCGCGAAATCCGATGCTTACAGAATGAGCGAACACAGCTGAGAGCCCAACCCAAATGGGCTGCTTATGTGGTAGCATCGGGTTCACATGAATGAGGGAGTAGTCGCGTGGCCGGGTTCGCCTCCGGTGGCGCGGCAAGTCAACATACTGGCCGAAACGGCCTGGCTTGCCTTAATGAACGAGACTCGTGGTTGTGCGCGCAGCGCGTACGCCACGGGTCTTTTTTGTTATTCCCCCAAGAGGTACACGCGGGCCCGCCCGCAGAGAGGGAGCCAGACTATGGGACTCGCAGAGCTCGTGTTGCTCGCCGTTGGCCTTTCGATGGACGCCTTTGCCGTTTCCATCTGCAAGGGCCTTGGCATGAAAAAGATCAACCTTAAGGTCGCCGTAGTGCTCGGCCTGTTCTTTGGCGGCTTTCAGGCCGGCATGCCCGTAATCGGATGGGCGCTCGGCAGTCAATTCATGGGCATCATCGGACCCATCGACCACTGGATTGCCTTTATCCTTTTGGCCTTTATTGGCGGCAAGATGCTGTGGGAAGCCTTTACCGAAGACGAGGATGAGGACGAAGGCGACGGCAAGGATGCCGAGAAGATTGACCTGGTAGAATACCTGATTCTCGCCATTGCCACCTCAATTGACGCCCTGGCCGTAGGCATCTCGTTTGCGGCGCTCTCGGTCGATATCGTTCCCGCTGTATCGCTTATCGGCGTCACAACGTTTATCTTCTCCGTCGCCGGCGTAGCGATCGGCCACACCTTTGGCGCGCGCTACGAAAAACCCGCCACCATCGTCGGCGGCGTTGTGCTCATCCTCATCGGGCTAAAGATCTTGCTTGATCATCTGGGGATCCTCGCACTGTAACGAATAACGGCCGCCCGGCATTACGCCAGGCGGCCGTTTTCATAGCCAGCCGTTTTAGAGCGGCCTAACCAAGGCGACCTTTACGCGGCAAGGCGCTTGAGGACGTCGATGAGCAACTCGTAGAAGCGCTCGGCAGAAGCGAGCTCCATGCTCTCGTCCGGGGTGTGGACATCGGAGAGCGTCGGGCCCACGGCGATGGCGTCCAGGCCGTGCAGGGCCTCGGCGAACAGGCCGCACTCAAGGCCGGCGTGGATGGACTCGATGCGCAGCTCGGAGCCAAAGAGCTCGCGATAGCTCTCGACAAAGACGTCACGGACCGGCGAATGCTCGGCATAGCTCCAGCCGGGATACTCGAACTCAAACTTGGCGTCGAAGCCCAGGACATCGGCCAGCGTCTGCAGACGGTCCTTGAACTCGTTCTGCAGCGAGGTGATCGAAGAGCGCGGGGACAGCATGATCTTGACCTCGTCGTCAGAAGTGGCAACCACACCGATGTTGGAGGAAACCTCGACGGAGCCGTCGGTGGCGACGTTGCGGCGGATCACACCGTTGGGGGCAAGACGCAGGGCGCGGATGAGGGCAAGCGCGGACTTCTGGTCCATGGCCTCGACCTCGGCGTTGTCGGCAATCTCAACGGTGCAGGTAAAGCCGGGGTCGAAGACCTCGAGCTCGGCAGTAACGTCGGCGATGATGCCCTTTGCGATCTGGGCCGCGGCCTCGGCGGCAGCGTGGTCGGCGTAGACCAGAACAGCCTTGCACTCACGGTTGATGGCGTTGTCCTTAGTGCCGCCGTTAAAGCTGACGATGGCGGGCTCGCCAGCGACCATCAGGCGGTCGATGATGCGGGCCATGATGAGGTTGCCGTTGCCGCGCTCCAGGTTGATATCGCTGCCGGAGTGACCGCCCAGCAGGCCGGAGATGTCGAGTGTGAGGGTGCTACCGGTCTTGTGCTCGCGCACGATGGGGCAGGTGTAGGTAACGACGACGCCGCCGGCGCAGCTGACGGTGGCAACGCCCTCTTCCTCGGAGTCAAGGTTGATCATAGTACGGGCGCTAATCTGGGACTTGTCGAGCGTCTCGGCACCGACCAGGCCAGTCTCCTCGTCGGTGGTGAATACGCACTCGAGGGCCGGATGGGCAATCGAATCGTCGTTGAGCACGGTAAGCATAAGCGCGACGGCGATACCGTTGTCGGCGCCCAGAGTGGTGCCGTTAGCGGTGAGGACGCCGTCCTTGACGACCAGGTCGATACCGTCGGTCGTAAAGTCGTGCTCGACGGAACCCAGCTTGTCGCACACCATGTCGATGTGACCCTGCAGCATCACGGTCGGGGCATTCTCGGCGCCGGCAGATGCGGGCTTGCGAATGATGACGTTGTAGACCTCGTCCTGATACACATCGAGACCGCGCTCCTTGGCAAACGCGACCAGGAAATCGCTGATGCCCTTCTCGTTGCCAGAACCACGGGGGATCGCGCTGACCTCCTCAAAGAAATGGAACAGCTGGGCGGGCTCGTAGCCGGTAATCTTGTAGTCCATGGTGCCTCCTTGGCGCAACTGGTTAGACAGTAAGACATGCGCCTTGTATATTCCCAGACTTCGTTTGCATAAACCACTCGAAAACGCCGAGCGCCCTCGCATCATCGGCTAACGGTGGACCGCATAGCGTAACGGTCACAACTTCACAGCTCTACAAATCGAGGCGCCCTTGCCGGAACGCCTCGATTGCACAGATCAAATTGTCGCCACACCCTACAGCGCGCCGGAACCGGCTTGCATCATGCCGCCGGGGCCCGAGGTCACGCCGCCGCTCACGGGCGCGGCGTTGCCGGTGTGCGGTGCCGCCGGGGCGGTATCGCCACCGAGCGTGCCCGCCGGACGCGGTGCCGGGATCTCGCCCGTGCCGTGGCTAAAGACAAACTTGCCATCGGCCACGTCGCACAGGACGGTATCGCCCTCGCCCCACTCGCCGGCCAGAAGCTCCTCGGACAGCGGGTCCTCGATGAGCTTTTGGATGGCACGGCGCAGCGGACGCGCACCGTTGGTGAGGTCGGTGCCCTCGGCCACGATCTTGTCGTAGGCCGCATCGGTGAGCTTGATGTTCATGCCGTTGGCAATCAGACGCTGACGCAGGTCGTCCACCAGCAGGTGAGCGATCTTGGTGAGATTCTCGCCCGAGAGCTTCTGGAACACCACGATGTCGTCGATACGGTTGAGCAGCTCGGGGCGGAACAGGCGCTTGAGCTCGCCCATCGCGCGACCACGGATCTCACTCGACGTGAGACCCTGCTCGCCGGTGGTGCCAAAGCCCACGCTCGCATCCTGCGCAATCTCGCGGGCGCCCACGTTGGACGTCATGATGATCACGGTGTTGCGGAAGTCGACCGTTTTGCCCTGGCTATCGGTCAGGCGGCCCTCCTCCAGCACCTGCAGCAGAATGTTGAAGATATCGGGGTGCGCCTTCTCGATCTCGTCGAACAGCACGACCGAGTACGGGTGACGACGAACGGCCTTGGTGAGCTGACCGCCCTCGTCATGGCCAACGTAGCCCGGGGGGCTACCGATAAGCTTGGAGACCTCGAACTCGCTGCCGAACTCCGACATGTCGAAGCTGATGAGCGCGTCCTTGCTGCCAAAGAGATACTCGGCGAGCGTCTTGGCGAGCTCGGTCTTGCCCGTGCCGGTGGGGCCCAGGAAGATAAAGCTGCCGCCGGGGCGACGCGGATCCTTGAGCGGCGAGCGACTGCGGCGCACGGCCTTGGCAACGGCCTCGACGGCCTCGTCCTGGCCGATAATGCGGGTCTTGAGCACGCTTTCGGCCTGTAGCAGGCGACGGCTCTCGCTCTCGGTAAGCGAGGACACCGGCACGCCCGAGGTCACGGACACGATATCGGCGATCTGACTCACATCGATGGTGAGCGGGCTGGCGTCGAGCTCGGCGGTCCAGGCGGCCTTGGCCTCGGCGAGCTCAATCTCGGCGGCCTTCTGCCGCTCGGTAATCTCGGCGGCCTTGTTCATGTCGTCGCTCTCGGTGGCCTCCCGTGCGGCAGCCTTGAGCTCCTCGACGCGATGCTCGGCCTCGCGCACCGGCTCGGGCGCGCGATTGGCGGCAATGCGGGCGCGGGCACCGGCCTCGTCAATGAGGTCGATGGCCTTATCGGGCAGGAAGCGATCCTGGATGTAGCGGTTGGAAAGGTTCGCGGCGGCCTCGATAGCACCCTGCGTATAGCGCACATGGTGGTGCTCCTCGTAGCGCGGCTTGAGCGCGGTCAGGATCTTGACCGTGTCCTCGACGCTCGGCTCCTCGACATCGATGGTCTGGAAGCGACGCTCGAAGGCCGGGTCCTTGGTGAGGTACTTGCGGAATTCCTCGGCCGTGGTGGCGCCGATAATCTGGAAGGCACCGCGCGCGAGCACGGGCTTGAGCATAGAGCTCGCGTCGATGGAGCCCTCAGCAGAACCGGCACCGATGATGGTGTGCATCTCGTCGATAAACAGGATGACGTCGTCGGCTTCGGTGGCCTCTTGGATCACGTTCTTGAGGCGCTCCTCAAACTCGCCGCGATACTTGGCACCCGCCACGAGGCCCGGCAGGTCGAGCGTCCAGATATTCTGGTTCATGAGGTTCTCGGGCACGTTGCCGGCTGCAATCTGCTGAGCCAGGCCCTCGACGATGGCCGTCTTGCCCACGCCGGGGTCGCCCAGAATGAGCGGGTTGTTCTTGGTGCGGCGCGAAAGGATCTCCATCATACGCTGGACTTCCTTTTCGCGACCAATTACAGGGTCGAGCTCGCCATCGCGCGCCTTCTGCGTGAGGTTGGTCGCGAACTGCTTAAGCGTATCGGTGCCACTCCCCTTTTGCTGAGAGGCATCCGAGCCGCTAAAGAACGGCAGGCCCGCACCGGGACGCCCGGCACCGGCGCCGGCGAGCGGACGCTTCTTGTCCTGGTCCTTGGCAGTGAGTTTCTCGATAGCCTTTTTGATAGAGGCGGACGACACACCCAGGCGCATGAGGATGTCCATGGCCATGCCGTTGCCCTCTTCGACGATGCCGATCAGCAAGTGCTCGGTCGACACGTAGGTCTGGTTATTCTCACGCGCCACGCGGAATGAACGCTCCATAACGCTAATGACGAGCGGCGTAAAGGCGAGCTTGGCCGCCTCGGTCTCCTCGCTGGGCTCGGGGACCGTGGTCTGGACCTCTTTGAGAGTATCCATGATGTCATCGTAGGAGATGTCGAGTGAACGCAGTGCCTCGGCGGCAATGCCCTCGTCCTCCTTGGCAAGCGCGAGCAGCAGGTGCTCGGTGCCCACCTTATTTGAATGAAGATCGAGCGCCTCCTGCTTGGCCATCGACATGACCTTGCGCGCTCGATCGGTAAATCTATCTAACATGCTCGTTTCCTTACATGAGTTCATCGAAATCAAAACGCCCGCCCGTCGGCGGCGCTTTTGTCTCTTTACCCACAGGTTGTCTATGTTAACAGCTGGAGGAATATCTATAAACCCGGCTCACATGAATGCAGGTTATGACCGCATCGCGGGACTCACCGCGCGATGCGCGACAGGCGCCCCGCAAGAGAAACCCTAGGCGTCTTTCACCACGTCGGGACTCGTCTCACGCGATGCGCGATAGGCATCGGCCTCCTTGGAGACGCGTTCGAGCAGCTCGGATGTATCGACGCCCTCGACTTGCGCGACCGTTTCCACCGTCTGCATGGCGACCGCCCTCAGGTACGCGCACGCGCTGTCCCCCAGCTGCTCGAGGTCTATCTCCTCGCCGCCCTCCCGGGCAAAGCCGACCGCCATCACAAAGTCCATGATGCCCGAGACCAGAAAGCCCACCGCAAAGCTCGAATCCGCCTTGAGCTCTTCTCCGTCGGGGTGGACGATCTCTCTCACGCGGTCGATGATGATCGTATGGATGCCCTGCACGACCTGCTCGGCGGCACCCGCCCTCATGGTGATGACGATGCGCCGCAGCAGGCAGCGGACGTCGCGCCGGTCGAACGCCGAAAGGTCGCCCTCGCTCGAAAAATGCCAGAGGGCATCGGTGATGAGCTCGTTATCCTGCAGCAGTTGGGCTATGGCGATGGCGACGAGTTCATCGAAATCGTGAAAATAGTAGTAAAACGTTCCGCGATTGCACCGGGCGGCGCGGGTCACCTCGCCAACCGACAGCTCGAAGATGCTGTTGTTCTCGATGAGCTCCCAAAACGCCTCGATGATACGGGTGCGTGCATCGGGCGCATCGGCGTCCTTACGCGGTCTCGCCATGCGCCTCACCGCACCCCTGCGCCTTGGCGTTCATGATGAGCATCTGAAGACGGTTCTCCACGTTGGCGAAGCTCACGTCGGGATCGTAGTCGAGCGGCAGGAACTGCGCCGTGGGATACTGCTCCTTGAGCGCATGGATGAGCCCGCGTCCCACGACATGGTTGGGCAGACACCCGAACGGCTGCAGGATCACGAAGTTGCGGCAGCCGCGCTTGGCGTGCTCGAGGATCTCCGCCGGAATCAGCACGCCCTCGCCCGCATCGAACGTATGGTGCAGGATCTTATCGCTCGCGCGCACGAGCTCGGGCATGCGCGTCGGCGGCTCGTAGAGCGGGCTCGCCGCGCCCAGGCGGTCGCAACGGTCGTGCGCGAGCTCGAACAGGTTGTCCGCCGTGGCGTACCAGGCCTTTTCGGGCAGCGACAGGTCGACGTGGAACTCGCGCGACTGCGCATGCTTGTAGAAATAGGTCTTGCGGATCACGTCGGTCATGCGCGCCTCGATGACCTCGAGCCCGTTGTCCTCGAGGTAGCGCTCGATCTCGTGGTTGGCGCCGAGATGGAAATTGAGCAGGTACTCGCCCACGATGAGAACGGTCGGATGCGGGTTCGAGCGGTCGTACGGAACGGCGTCCATGATCGCAAGCGCGCGTTTGAAGCCCGTCGCCTGGCCTCTCAGCCCGGAGCGCTCCATGCCCTCGATAACCTCATCGAGCGCGCGGTCGAACGCAGCGTCCGCCGCGCCCTTCTCGAGCTCGTAGGGACGGATGCGCCTAAGCATGGCCTCGAGGGTATCGATCATGGGAAGACCGTAGGCGATCTGGATGCTCGGGCCAAGGCCGAGCTTGAAGCCCGGATGCGCATTGTGGGCATCGACGTCGTCGTTGGTGAGCACCGGGACATAGTCGTATCCCGCGTCGTCGAGCGCGCGGCGCAGCAGGGGCATGTAGTGCGTCAGGCGGCAGTCGCCGATATACTTGCCAGTCACCACGGCGACGTCGTGCGGGTCGTACTTACCGCTCTCGAGTGCCGCGAGCGCCTCGCCGATCACGATTTGCGCGGGGAAGCAGATGTCGTTGTGCACATAGCGTTTGCCCAGGCGGATGGCATCCTCGCGCCCGATGTCAAGGGCCTCGGCGCGCACGCCCTGATTGCGCATCGCCGCGGTCATGAGCCTGCAGAACGCATGGGAGGTGTTGGGGACCAGCGCGATCTTGTCGTGCCGGTCGCGCTTGGTGTACTTGACCTTATACGGGTCGTCGAGCGGATGGACCGCGTGCACCCGGGCGCCCTCGGCACGCTCCTCCGCGCGACGACGGTTGACCGACTCGATAAACGAACGCACGCGAATGCCCATGGGACCGGCGACGTCGCTCTCATCGAGCTTGATCATCATCGGAACCTTGGAGCCCATCTCGCCCATCATGCGCGCGATCTCGTCGGTGAGATACGCATCGTGGCCGCAGCCGAAGCTGCCCATCTGCACGAGCTCGAGCTCGGGCGTCGATGCGACGATGACCGCGCACGACAGCATGCGCGCATGGTAGTTGTTCACGATGTCGATGCGGCTGTTGGAAAGATCGACGTTGCAGACCCCCGGCACCGCATCGGGCGTCAGCACGGGGATGCCGCGCTCAGAGAAGAGCTTGGGCAGCCCGTGGTTGACCAGCGGGTCGTTGTGGTACGGGCGCGAAGCGATCACCACCGCGTAGCCGCCGTCCTCGCGCACGTTCTCGAGCACCTGCCTGCCGCGCAGCTGCAGCTGGTTCTCAAACGTCTGCTGCGCGCGGTCCGCCTGCTCGGTCGCCTTGGCAACCCGGTCGGCATCGATATCGAAGGTCTCCTTGCACCACGCCTTGAGCTGGCGGTTTCGGTCGCCCTCGTCGTACCAGTGGAACAGCGGCGTATCGAACGGAACGCCGAAACGCTCCTCCGGGTTATCGGAATTGCGCATCACGTAGGGGTATCCCTTTACGACGGCGCACATCCACTCGCTGGTAGAGGCGGTGTTTTCGGTGGGCACCGTCGTGATGATGGGCATGAAGATGCGGTCGACGCCGGCGTCGACGAGATTGCGGATGTGCCCGTGGACGAGCTTGGCCGGGAAGCACACGGTGTCGGATGTGACGTGCGCCAGACCGCGCTCGTACATCGCCTTGGTGCTGCGTCCCGAGACGCGCACCTTAAAGCCGAGCGCGCTGAAGAACGTCGACCAGAACGGCATGGTGTCCCAGAACTCGAGCACACGGGGAATGCCGATCGTGACATCGCGCCCCCCGCAGACGGGAACCGTGGGGTACGACTCGAACAGCAGCTTCTCGCGGTCGACAAAGAGATTGGGGGCAGCCGCGGTCCGGTCGCGCCCCGTGCCGGGTGCCTGTGCCTCGCAAGCACCCTGCGGACGCAGCTCCTCCGCCGCGGGAACCTCGCGCACGAGCTCATCCCATGAGATGGCGCCGCCGCGCGGGCAGCGATTGCCCGTGACGTAAAGCGAGCCGTCGCCAAATGCCACGACCGCGCGCTGGCAGCGGTTGTTGCACCGACGGCAGGTAACGCCGCCGAACTCGCGATGCTCGAAGCGCTCCACGGCATCGAGCCCGATAAACGACGTGCCGGCGTCGCCCTTGCGGCATTCCTCGCGCGCGAGCAGGGCGATACCGATAGCGCCCATCAGCCCCGGGTGGGGCGCACGCGTGACGGGTTTGCCCAGATACTGCTCGAATGCGCGCAGCACCGCGTCGTTTCGGAACGTGCCGCCCTGGACGACGACTTTGTCGCCCAGACGGTTGAGATTTGAAACGCGAATGACCTTGGTGAACACGTTCTCGATAATCGAACGGCAGAGACCGGCCATGATGTCGCCCGGACCCTTACCGCGCCGCTGCTCGGAAACGACGCTGCTGTTCATGAACACCGTGCAGCGGCTGCCGAGAACGGCGGGGGCTTTGGACGAAAATGCCTCGGTCGCGATATCCTCAACGGCTATTCCGAGGTTTTTGGCAAAACCCTCGAGGAACGAGCCGCAGCCCGCAGAGCACGCCTCGTTGACGACGATATCGGTCAGCACGCCGTGGTTGAGCCAGATGGCCTTCATATCCTGTCCGCCGATGTCGAGCACGAAGGTCGCATCGGGAACGCATGTGCACGCGGCGCGGGCGTGCGCGACCGTCTCGACCGTATGGTAGTCGGCGTGGAACGCGCACGCGAAAAGCTCCTCGCCGTATCCCGTGGTGCCCACGGCATCGATCGCAAGCGTGACTCCCGCTGTCTCCCAGCGGTTCTTCAAGCTGACAAGACCCTGTTGGGCGACGTCGAGCGGTCTGCCGTTATTAGACGCGTAGAACGAATCGACAAGCTCACCCGCCTCATCGACCAGGGCGAACTTGGTCGTCGTGCTCCCCGAATCGATACCGAGCGCCACACGCACCGTCTCTCCGGGCGCATACGCATCCGGACCCTTTGCCGGCGTCTCTTTGCCATGGCGTGCCGTAAAATCCGCCTGCTCGGCAGGTGTGGCAAAAAAGGGCTGGGCAAGACGTCCCTCCCCGCTTGCGGGCGCGACCGTCTCGAGCTTATCCAGCCGGACAAAAGCGTCGGGAAGGTCGATCGGTTGGGACGATGCGAACATGTCGGTCAGCGACAGGGCGGCACCGCGCGCGACCATGATCTGCGGATCGCGCGGGACGATAACCTGATCGTCCGATAGATTCAGTTGCTCCCGGAACACGCGGACCAGCGTGGGGTTGTAGGCGAGCGTACCGCCCTCGAAGATTACCGGCGGCTCGATGTCGATACCCTGGGCCAGACCGCCGATCGTTTGGCGGGCGACCGCGTGAAGCGCCGAAAGCGCCAGGTCGGTGGTAGGAATGCCCTCGTTGAGCAGCGGCTGGATATCGGTCTTTGCGTACACGCCGCAGCGGCCCGAGACCTCGTGGACGGTCGTTCCCCGGCTTGCGAGCTGCTCGAACTCGCCCGATTCGGTGCCGACCCCCATGAGCTTTGCCATCTCGTCGATAAATGCACCGGTACCGCCTGCGCACGAACCGTTCATGCGCATGTCGGCAACCTCGATGTCTCCCTTATCGTTGGTGCGGAAGAAGATCATCTTGGCGTCTTGGCCGCCCAGCTCGATGGCGCAGCGCGTCTGCGGATAGAACCTGCTGATCGCGAGCGCGTTGGCGACCACCTCCTGAACGTACGAGGCGCCCAGCGCGGTCGCGATATCGCGCGCACCCGAGCCGGTCACCGCAACGCGCAGCGACTCATGGGGAAAGCGCTCGGCGAGCTCGCCGAGCATGGCGCGCACGCTCGCTGTCTGACACGCCCCATGGCGGCGATATCCCCACCACGCCTCGGTCATATCCTCGTGCATCGCGTAAACTTTGGTCGTCGTCGACCCTACGTCCAGTCCTACTAGCAACGCCATAATGCTCCGTCTCTCGCATTTTTCCTGCTAGAGATATACCACTCTACGTAATACAACAGACTGTTGTATTTAAACTCCGTATAAAAAGCGGCTGCCGAAACGCTTCAGCAGCCGCCGAATGCACCAACAGATTCTTCTGCGCGCTAGCACGTCGGGCAACGGAGCAGCACGGGCCCTCCGGTCATGCGCACCGCTCACGCCCGCGATGTCGCCGAGAGAGCTATCCACGCTTAGGGCTCCAACCAAGCAAGTCGCCCGCGCTCAGCAGATCCCTAAGCGAGCTACTCGCACTCAGGAGCCATAGCCTGCTCCAAGAGCTCGGCATGCTCCTCCTTGAAAACCGTCCCCACAGGGAAGGCGCGACGGAAGACGAAGTGGGAAATCGGACCGGCTACCAAAAGGTTCCACGGCAGCGCCATCACAAAATTATGCGGGATGTTGATCATCCAGATCGCAGGCACGGAATACAGGTTCGCAAGGATGCCGCCGGGCATGTGCGTCAGACCCTCGCAGGCACCGTACAGCGACATGATGATGACCATGGGAACGACCATGCAGGAGCTGACGGCGAGCGTCATGGCAAGTGGCGAGCTCTTGCCCGGCGTGACCAAGTACTTAAAGGCGAAACCCTTGGCGAGCGGGCTGGCGACGAACCAGTCGCAGCACATGGCAAAAATGTAGGCAACGGGGAAGCCGAGCCACGCAGCGGCAACGACCTCGCCGTTGATGGCCCCGTGCTGCAGGGCAACGTTGTAGATGCTCATCCAGAGCACCATGCAAAAGCACATGATAAAGGTGAACAGCAGGCTCTCTCGTTTGTTGATAGGCATAAAGGGCAGATTCCTCTCTGTGTTGTACCGCGGCGCCACGCAACAAAAACGGGCGGGCAAGATGGAGCTGTTGGAACTTCATCTCGCCCGCCCGTGGTACGCGCGTCTGCGACTACTTATGTGGTGGAACCAGCCTAGCACGAAACGCATGCGCTTCGTAAGCGTTGAGTTTATGAAGATGCAGGGCACCGATAATCCCCCGACCCCATAAGTTGCGGTGGAATACGGACTGTTTTGACCCTTTAAGCAGCAATTCAGTCCCTATTTCACCGCAACTCATTTGGTGCAAAGTAACCTGTCCCCCTTGTACCAATTAGCTGGTGTGGCGCCAGCGAGGGTCGGTGAGCGTACGCGCCACACCCAGGCCAACAGGCAAAAACGCCACGATGAGCACTGCACGCACAAACCAGCCGAGCATATTGACCGTGTCGAAAGTGCACATGTAATACATCGAGCGATACAGATACAAGCCAGGCACCATAATGACAATTGATGGCACCGTGAGGGCGATGCGTGGGTAGGTGAGCTTGATTTCGGCTAAGCTCGCGAGCAACCCCGATACCAGTGCGCCGATAAACGCTGCTGCCTCGGGAGGCATACCTGCGCTCAGGCCCAGGAAAGGAAGTATCGTCGGCGCATCGACGAGCGTAAGGCGCAAGGTATTGGACACGGCGCCGATGAGCCCTGCCGCCGCTGCCATCTTTACCGGGCTGTTGAACATAACCGAGAAGCCAAATACACCGATAAAGCTCATCAGTATGCGCAAGAGCGTAAGAGCCAACGGTGAGAGGCCGAGCGGGGCGAAGTCATCCGGCGCCAGTCCCACACACTCAGCAACCATCCAACCTACGAGGGTCGCCATCACAATAATCGACACAGCATACGAAAGACGCTCGATACCGCTTCGCATGTCAAGCTTAGCGATGTCGAGGCCTGCCGTAATGAGGGGAAAGCCGGGAATCACAAAGAGCATGGCGCCGATATAGCCTTCTTGGTGCGACATTGCCCCTGGAATGACCTGGCTAAGGCCGAGCAATGCCAGCAGATACGAAACGCAAGCGAGCGCAACGCCAGTCGTCAGCGCGCTGAACTGGCCAAGACCCTGCTTGAGAATATGGGAGCGAGCAAAGTTGCCGACACCGGCGCCCACGAACGCGCAGGCCATCTCGATAGGACCGCCGCCGAGCAAAAAGACGAAGGCGCCGCAAGCACAGGCTGCCGCAAGGCCCTGTTGCCAGGGAGCGTAATCGGGCTTTGAGCTCTCAACGGTCTTGAGCATCTCGTGGTACTCGTGCACGGTAAACCGGCGCCCGTAAATCTCGATTTCCTTTAGGAAGCTCTCCATCATCCAAATGCGATGAGTATTGACCCCCGTTGTGGGTAGGCTGACGACCTCGTTAAAGCAGTGGCCATCTTCGATGCAGGTGCACTCAAACGACAGAAGACTCAGGTCGACGTGAATCGTGACGCCGAGTACGGCAGCAACACGATTCATGGTATCGCGCACGCGCCAGGCACCTGTTCCGCTTGCCAGCATGAGCATGCCGGTGCGGCAGATAATGGATGACTTATCGGTGAGCGGCGCATCGACGGCAAGTTCATTGCCTGCCGTCACGATCTGGTGCCAGTCAGTTTTCATATGGAGTGCGCCGGCACGAGCGCCGTGGTGCATGGGGACTCTCGAAAGCAGCGAGTCCAGGCGCGAAGACTGTGGGGGCTCTGCTGATTCGACCTCGTCCTCGTCGGGCTCTTCACCAACAAGGTCGAAGGCATCGAGCGACGCCGGCTCGCGACGATCGATCAGCTCCTCGTCCTCATCATCAAAGTAGTTGAACTGATCGAGCATGTCCTCTTCGATTGCACGCTCGCTCGCGTCGTCCATATAGACGCTCCCTTCCTGCCGACTAACTCCCATCCTAGGCAGCGACGGCTAAAGGAAACATAAAAGAGACGACTGTCATGCGAGCCATGTGCGCAATAGCCGTTGAGTAGTCGTTTAAGAATGCCCCCGATGACTATTGACGGCCAAGGCAACGCCGATGCCCTGGCAACGACAGCGAAAGCCCGCCAGAGCGAGCAAGGTGCCTTGAAACAAGGCGGCATTGACCTTCTGGTCATGCCGCCGAAGTTGAAAGGCAGATTGCCGCTCTGGCGGGCTTGCAGCGTCAACTGGTTACGCGGGTTGGTAAACCCGCGTAACCCCCTAGCACATCTTTGCGCCGGCGGGGATGGAAGCGTCGAGCTGGATCAGGTTGAGGCGCTCCTCGCCCTCCTCCTCGTGGATGGCGCTGATCAGCATACCGCAGCTGGGAATACCCATCATCTTGCGCGGAGGCAGATTGGTGATGGCGAGCAAGGTCTTGCCGACCAGGTCCTCGGGCTCATAGTAGCCATGGATGCCGGAGAGGATGGTGCGGTCGGTGCCGGTGCCGTCGTCGAGCGTAAAGTTCAGCAGCTTCTTGGACTTCTTGACGGCCTCGCATGCCTTGACCTTCACAGCGCGGAAATCGCTCTTGGAGAAGGTATCAAAGTCGACGAATTCCTCGAACAGCGGCTCAACGGCGATCTTGGAGTAATCGAGCGTGGGCTTGAGCGGCTTGACGAACGGGCTTGCGGCGTTGCCGGCCTCGGCAGCCTTGGCAGCGGCGGCACCGGACTGGAAACCCTTCTCGGGCTTCATGTGCGGGAACAGCAGGACGTCGCGAATGGAAGCCTGGTTGGTGAGCAGCATGACCACGCGATCGATACCGATGCCGATGCCGCCCGCAGGAGGCATACCGTACTCGAGGGCGCGCACGTAATCCTCGTCATACTCCATGGCCTCATCGTCGCCGCCGGCCTTCTCGGCCATCTGGGCAGCAAAGCGCTCAGCCTGGTCGACCGGGTCGTTGAGCTCGGAAAATGCGTTGGCGTACTCGTGGCCGGCGATGACCAGCTCAAAGCGGTGGGTCAAACGCGGGTCGTCCTCAAAGCGCTTGGCAAGCGGGCTGACCTCGATGGGGTAATCGCACACGAACGTGGGGTTGACGATGGTGTCCTCGCCCAGCTCATCGTAAATCTCGGCGATAATCTTACCGGCGGTCCACTCGGGCTTAATCTCCAGGCCCTTCTCGCGCGCGGCGGCAGCAAGCTCCTCGACCGGCGTGTCGATGGTGACCTGCTTGCCGAGCACGTCGGAAACGATGTCGGTCATGGGACGGCTGGCCCACTCACCAGAAAGGTCGATGGTCTGGCCCTGGTACTCGATGACCTCGGGGTTGCCGATGGCCTTGTTGGCAGCCTTGATGACGCCCTGGGCGAGTGCCTTCATGCCCTCGAGATCGGAGAAGGCACGGTAGGCCTCCATCGTGGTGAACTCGGGGTTGTGGGTAAGGTCCATGCCCTCGTTACGGAAGATGCGGCCGATCTCGAACACGCGCTCAAAACCACCGACGATGCAGCGCTTGAGGTGCAGCTCGGTGGCAATACGCAGGTAGCACTCCTGATCGAGCGCGTTGAAGTGCGTGATGAACGGCTTGGCCGTGGCACCACCCTGGATGGTCTGCAGGATGGGGGTCTCGACCTCCATGTAGCCGTCGGACTCCATAAAGCGGCGGAAGGTAGAGAGAATCTGTGAACGCTTACGGAAGGTCTCGCGAACGTCGTCGTTGGCGATCAGGTCGACATAGCGCTGGCGATAGCGGGTCTCCTTGTCGGAAAGACCGTGGAACTTCTCGGGCAGCGGACGAACGGCCTTGGAAAGCAGGGTCGCGCTCTTAGGGGCAACGGAAAGCTGGCCGCGCTGGGTGCGCACGACCACGCCGGTCACGCCCAGGATGTCGCCCAGGTCGAGGGCCTTGAGCGTATTCCAGGCAGCCTCGTCCATGTCGTTGATGCGGCAGAACAGCTGAATCTCGGCAGTCGCATCGCGCACGACGATGAACATGATCTTGCCCTGACCGCGCTTGGCGACCACACGGCCGGCGATCTTCACGACGTCCTCGGTGTCCTCGCCATCGGCAAGCTCGGCGTACTTAGCCTCGATATCGGCGACGTAGTCCTCAAGCTCAGAGTGCTCGGGATAGGGGTTCTGGCCCGCCTCGAACAGGGCGGCGCGCTTGGCCAGGCGGGTGGCGCGCTCGTCGTTGAGCGTCGAT
The DNA here is from genome assembly GCA_900545445.1 of uncultured Collinsella sp. Lineage (GTDB taxonomy): Bacteria > Actinomycetota > Coriobacteriia > Coriobacteriales > Coriobacteriaceae > Collinsella. The sequence continues at coordinate 79,546 of UQZH01000001.1, forward strand.
GCCTGATCGGCGGCGTTCTGGTTCTCTGCCATAAGTTAGCTCCTCAAACTAAAACGCTCCCCAGGATTCGGTCCCAGGGAGCGAAACATACCTTACGCGGGACCGTGGTCTAGCGTGCGATCTTGGCGATGGTGTAGACGCGAGTCTTGCCAGAAGGCGTAACGACCTCGACGGAATCGCCCTCGCCGTGACCGATGATGGCGTGACCGACCGGAGACTCGTTGGAGATCTTGTGCTCGAGCGAGTTGGTCTCGGTGGTACCGACAAGCGTGACCTCCATGACCTCACCGTTGGGGTCAATCAACGAAACGGTGGAACCGATGGAGACGGTCAGATCGCCCGTGGTGGCAGCAACCTGAGCGTTGGCGAGGATGGCCTGGATCTCGGCAATACGAGCGGCGTTCTGAGCTTGCTTGTCCTTAGCGGCATCGTACTCGGAGTTCTCCGAAAGGTCGCCGAACGCGCGGGCTTCCTTGATGTCCTCGACGATCTCCTTGGCGTAATCGCCCTCACGCCAAGCAAGCTCCTCGACGAGCTTCTGGCGGCCCTCAGCGGTCAGTACGATCTGGCTTGCGTCCATACGGATATCTCCCCAACTCTGATCAAACAATCAACTGTCAACAAAACGAAAAAGACCGGCTAGCCTGCGGGCAAGCCGGTCAGGTGCTCACCCCAAAGGGATGGGACTACTCTGCGTCCGCGTCGCTGTCCTCTGCCTTCTTTTGCTTGGCAGCAGCGAGCTTGGCCTCGAGCTCTGCGATCTCCTTGTCCTCCTCGGACTGCTCGACCACAACGTCCTCGGCCTGCTTGGTCTCGGCCTTATCGTCGCCCTCCATACCCTCGCGGATATTCTTGACGGTAGAGCCGAGAGACTTGCCGAGCTTCGGCAGGTTCTTAGGCCCGAAGATGATCAAGACAACGACGAGAATAATGATGAGCTCAGGAGCCCTCAGTCCAAACATGTAGACCTCCACAATACAGCGAGACAAGCTCGAATGAGTATACCGCGGGTGCCGCGGTATCACAACAATAGCTAAAAAAAGGGACCGCAAGAAGCGGTCCCTTCTCATGCTCTGGTCGGGTTGACTGGATTTGAACCAGCGACCCCTGCGTCCCGAACGCAGTGCTCTACCAAACTGAGCCACAACCCGTTAGCTCGACTATAGTAACAAAGATTTTCGCCGCGTGCTAGAGAAATTTTTATTTCTTTGGCGCGTCGATTTGAACCGTGTTGGGAATAAGCTCAGTCGCGCAGGCCCACCAGCCATTTTGCTGGGCAGCTCCCGCAAGATGGGCTGCCGCAGCGACGGTATCGCAAATGGCAAACGAGCAGGCACCCGAACCGCACACGTCCACGGCAACGGTTCCCTCCTGTGCGCGCAGCCAGTCGAGAACCGCCTGGATCCGCGGCTCCATCTGCGCGGATATGACGCCCAGATTGTTATGAACGAGCGCATATGCCGCCTCGGCATCGCCGGCGCGTAAGACAGAAGCAATCGCATCGGGTTTTTCCGCGGGCACCGGGCTCTCATCAAATCGTCGATACGCTTCAACCGTTGAAACGCTCGTCTCGTGCGGTTTGACCAATACGACAGGTGTCGCCAGAAGCACAGGATACTCAGTGGCCAGCACATCTCCCCCGCCGACGTAGAATGCGGGACTCGTGTGCAAAAAGAACGGCACGTCGGCGCCGATACCGCGAGCGATGTCATCGAGCGCGGGGTCGGCGCGGTCGATACCCCACAGCTCGGCCAAGGCAACGATGACCGCAGCGGCATCCGTCGAGGGGCCTCCCAGGCCGGCGCACAGCGGGATACGCTTTTCGATCGTCACGCACACGTTGGCATCGCGACCGTAACGCTCGGCCATAGCGATTGCCGCCCGATAGGCCGTATTTTTTTGCATGGGAAAATCGGATGCCGGAACCGTCTGGACGGTCAACGCCTGCGCCGGCGTGACCGTCACGGTATCGGCTAGACCGACGGCTGCCATCAGGGAATCGACCCTGTGATAGCCGCGGGCGTCGCACTCGGTATGAACCCCCAGATAGAGGTTAATTTTTGCCGGCGCGGTAAGGATGAGGGACCGATCGGTCACCGTTAGTGCTCCTCGAGCTGGTTGCCGAGCGGGGTAAAGATATGCTCGCCACTCTCGGGGTCGAACAGTTCGACCTGGCCGGTAAGGACATCGATATACTGGTAGGACTGACGCGATTTGCGGCCGCGACGCTCGTCAACCTCGACGATAAAGACGGCGGGGTGGACGCTCTTGATGGTGCCCATGCGCTCGATGACGCGGGTGCGGCCCATGTTGGCCTTAACCTTGACGCGATCGCCCACCATATCGGTCAGCTTCTCGTGGATGTCGTCGACGTGATTGACTTCCATCTCTTCCATGAATAGGGCCTCCAGAGGGTGCAATTCAAAAAGAGGATAATACCCCTAAGATAGACAAAACTCTAATACTATAGCACCCTGTTGCAGCCATACGCAAGCAGCTAAAAAAGCCCGGTCCCAAATTGACTACTTACAGACTATCGGTGTCGAGGACGATGGTGAACGGACCGTCGTTGACCAGGTCGACCTTCATATCGGCGCCAAAGATACCGTGCGCCACATGCTCAACGTCCTGAGCGACGAGTGTCAGAAAGTACTCGTAAAGTTCGTTAGCGACATCGGGCGCGCCGGCGTCCGTAAACGACGGACGGCGGCCGTGGCGGCAGTCGGCAAACAGCGTGAACTGCGACACCACGAGCACCTCGCCGTCGACATCCGCCAGCGCCAAGTTGGTCTTGCCGTTCTCGTCCTCGTTGATACGCAGCCCGCGGAGCTTGCCCCACAGCTTGTCGGCTTCGGCGCGTGTGTCGCCGTGGCCCACGCCCAGCAGCACCAAGTATCCGCGTCCAATACGGCCCACGCACTCGCCGTCGACTGTCACGCTGGCGTTGAGCACGCGCTGCACCACCGCACGCACGGTCTACTCCTCGCCCGTCAGCTTGGCGGACAGATGCTCGAGCGCATGGAAACGATGGCTGATGGCGTTCTTCTCGTCCGCCGTGAGCTCGGCCATGGTCTTGCCCGGCGTATCGACCGGCAGGAACAGCGGGTCGTAGCCAAAACCGTGTTCGCCGCGGCCCTCGTGCGCGATAACGCCTTCGCAGGCGCCCTCGCCATAGGTGACCAGGCCGTCCGTATCGATAAGCGCGACGACGCTCATAAAGCGCGCGGTACGGTCCTCGTCTGCCACGCCTTCCAGGTTAACGAGAAGCTTGGCGTTGTTGGCGGCATCGTCGCCATGCACGCCCGCATAGCGCGCGCTATACACGCCCGGCTCGCCGTCCAACGCATCGACGACCAAGCCGGAGTCGTCGGCGATGGCCATAAGGCCCGTCTCCTCGACCGCAGCCTGCGCCTTGATGACGGCGTTCTCCAAAAACGTCGTGCCGTTTTCCTCGGGGTCCTCAAAATCGCCCAGCTGGCCGAGCGCCACAAAGCGCACCTCGGGCATGACCTTGCCCAAAATGGCCTCGATCTCGGTGAGCTTATGGGCGTTGCCGGTTGCCACGACGATGGTCGCCGCCGGGTCGAGGGTGTCGATGTCAATCTTCTCAAGTGCCATAGCTGGTCTCCTTTGTCTCTATAGCAATGCCGAGTTGAGGACGACGAGGACTTCGGCCTCTCTCCCGTCTCAATCAACGGCAGTCTTATACTTCGACGTTTTCCCAGATAAAACCTGCCAAAATAAACCTGTCCCTTTTTGGCAGGTTAGGCGAGGGCTTGGCGCTGAAGCTCGATGAGCTCGGCGATACCCTTATCGCCCAGGTCGAGCAGGGCGTTGAGACGCTTGCGGTCGAAGGGCGCCTGCTCGCCGGTACCCTGGAGTTCGATCATCTCACCGGAATCGGTGGCGACGAGGTTCATGTCGACCTCGGCGTGGCTGTCCTCGGAATAATCCAAGTCGAGCAGGGTGTTGCCGTCGACGACGCCCATGGAAATGGCGGCAACCTGGCCCGTGAGCGGGATGCGCTCGAGTTTGCCCGCCTCGACCCACATGGCAAGGGCGTCGTGCAGCGCCACCCAGGCGCCGGTAATGCTCGCCGTACGCGTGCCGCCATCGGCCTGGATCACATCGCAGTCGACGGTAACGGTGTACTCGCCGAGCGCCTTCATGTTGACGACGGTACGCAGGCTGCGGCCGATAAGCCGCTCGATCTCCATGGAGCGGCCCTTGCGGTTGGCATGCTCGCGCTTGCAGCGTTTACCGGTCGAGGCCGGCAGCATCGCATATTCCGCCGTTACCCAGCCGGCCTTGGCGCCCTTGCGCCAACCCGGCACACCCTCCTCGATGGTGGCGGCGCACAGTACGCGCGTGTCGCCGAACTCCGCCAGGCACGAGCCGTGGGCGTGCTTCATGACGCCGCGGGTGAGCTTAACGGGGCGCAGCTCGTTTGCGGCGCGGCCGTTGGCGCGGTTGACCTGCATGTATTCCATGGAACTATCCTTTCGGCAAAAGATGTGGCGAAGCCTCCGGCGACATTGCGAGCCTAACCGAGTTCGTCGATATCGACATGCTCAATGCTTTTAAGCGGCTGGCCAAAGATAAAGCTACCCGCCACCGCAAACTCGGCAATGTTGTCAGACGTGGTGGCAAAGCGATGCTGTGGCTCGGCGGTATCGCCCGCCAGCTGCTCACGGCGCGTGAGGATATCGGTCAGCTCGCGGGTGGTCTCCTCGGCGGAGCTCACCACGCGCACCCCGGGTCCCAGCGCATGGCGGATGGGACCCACCAGCAGCGGGAAGTGCGTACAGCCGAGCACCACGGTATCGATGCCGCGATCGTGCAGCGGCTCGACTGTGGCGCCGACCAGCGCGCGAACGGCTGGCGTATCAAAAATATCCTCGTTCTCGAGCCACTGCTCCTGCAGGTGCGCGCCCGAGGCGAGCTCGTGCTCGACGACCTCGACAAAGCTCGAGGCCGGACAGCCATACACATCGACACCAGCATCCAAATCCTGGATGGCGCGCGTGTAGGCGCCCGAGCGAATGGTGAGGTTGGTGGCGAGCACGCCCACGCGGCGCGTACGCGTGCTGTTGATGGCGGCGCGTGCGCCCGGGGCGATCACGCCGATCACGGGAACGTCGAGCACTTGCTGAGCCAGACGCAAGGCCGCGGCGGTCGCCGTGTTGCAGGCGATGACCATGATCTTAACGTCGTGCCTCGATAGCCAGCGGCCCGCCTGCAGCGCAAACGAGCGAACCTCGTCCTCGGTGCGGGTGCCGTAAGGGCAGCGCTTAGTGTCACCGAAATAGTAGACGGACTCGTGCGGAAGCGCCGTTGCAATCGCGCGCGCGACCGTTAAGCCGCCCAGGCCCGAGTCGAACACGCCGATCGGACGCGTGTCCCCGGCCAGATTATCGATATCGGACATTACCTCACCAGATTCTCTCTCGAAAAATGCGACCACTCGTGATGCGTCGCGCTACGAACGAGCCGCGACGAGCAGCTCGGCCGTTGCCACCCAACCGTCGACAATCTTGCCGCGCGTAATATAGGCATTGTCGCAGGCATCCAAGAACTCCGGGGCACCGGCGCTCGTCAGACCGTTCTCGACCAGGCAGAACATGCCAACATGGTCGGCCATGTAGAAGTCGGACTCGGAGTCGCCGAGCGCAAGCGTCTCCTCGCGCTCGATCCCCAGGTGCTCGCAGAAGCGCGCAATGGCAACGCCTTTGTTGAGACCCGCCGGATTGATGTTGAAGGCGCGGCCGTCCTCGACGCGATTAAGCTCGAGCGTCGTCGGCTTGGACAGGTGAGTCAGATGGCCGTTGCAAGCCCAGACCAGACCGCAGCCGGCCTCGTCCAGGATGGCCTGGACCTCATCGTCGGGCACATCGCCGCGCATGCCGACGGTGACCTCACGGTACTTGTAGCCGGTCGACATGTCGTTGTGGTATTCGATCTTGTGCGGCCAGCGGGCAAGGATCTTCTCGCACACGCCGGTCTGCTCGATCACCTGGTGCGGCGTGAGACCGCAGGCGGGGTCGTAGGGCATGTCGCCCGTCAGGTACTCCCAGTCGTTGGCCTTGAGGTCGTACATGACCAGGCCGCCCATCTCGCCGATGTAGGAGTTGAGGCCGAGCACGCGGGCGTCCTCATGGATCATGGTGCGATTGCGACCCGAGGTGGGGACCACCTGGATGCCGGCACGAGCGAGCGCGACAACCGCCTCGACGAGCTTGGTCGAGGGATTGCCGTCGTTATCGCGCAGTACACACGAGCCGGGGGCGAGCATCGTGGCGTCCAGATCGGTAAAGACATACTTGACCTTGGCAAGACGCTCGCGCACCTCGCCCGAAAGCTCGGCAACGGTCGGCAGGATGTTGTGGGACATGGTCACTCCGTTTACATAGAAGGGGCTGGTCTAGGCGTCGTACGCCGCAAGGGTGCGCTTGAGAATCGAACCGTCGCGCTCACAAGGCTCGGGTCCGTTCTTGCGCAGCATACACTCTTCCTCGCCCTTACCGGTCACGATGACCACGGCAGGACGGACAGTTTCGCGCACGGCAGTCTCGATAGCGGCAACGCGATCAGTCACGATTTGCCAGTTATCATTTCCCTGCGCTTGAACGTTGCGCGCGATCTCGGCGCAGATGTCCTCGACATCCTCGGGGCCGGGGTCATCCTCGGTAATCACGATTCGGTCGGCATACTTGCCAGCGGCGATGCCCATCGTGGTGCGTCGATCGACACCCTTACCGCCCGTAGCGCCAAATACAACCGCCAGCTCGCGCTCGGGATAGTTCTCGCGCAAGTCGCGCAGGAGTGTCTCGAGGCTCATGCCGTTATGTGCAAAATCGACGATGCCCAGGATTTTGCCCGATACGGACGGATAGAGCTCCATACGACCGGGAACGAAGACGCCCTCAAAGCCATGGACGATACCCTCTTCGGAAATGCCCAGGGCCTCGGCGCAGGCAATAGCGGCAAGCGCGTTGGACACATTGAACTTAACCGGCGTGGGAATCACAATGTCACGCGTAAAACGGGGCGTGCGCACCGTTGCCACCACGCCGCAGTCGCCATTGCGAATCGCCAGCGCAAGCACGTCGGCACGCTCGTCGGTCAGGGAGAACGTCACCGTACGTTCGCAACGAGATGCCGCCTCGAGCACGCGATCGACCTTATCCATATCGAGATTGACCACGGCAAAACGGCTCTGCGAGAAGATTTTGAGCTTGCTGGCAAAGTAATCCTCGAGCGTCGGATGCTCAATCGGCGAAATGTGATCCTCGCCGATATTGGTAAAGGCGCCGACTTCAAAGTCAATCTTGCCCGTGCGCTCGTATTTGAGGCCCTGACTCGATGCCTCCATAACCAGCCACGGGGCACCCGCCTCCGCAGCATGTGCGATGCGAGACTGCAGCAGGAAGGATTCGGGGGTCGTCAGCTTGGAAGGGCCCGTCTCGATGCCGTCGTCGAACTCAATGCCCGTATTAAGAGCGGGTCGATGACAGCCCGTAAGCTTGGCCTCGTTGGCGAGGATGCCGCGCAGATAAAAGCTGCAGGTCGACTTGCCCTTGGTGCCTGTAAAGGCGCAGACCTTCACCTTACCCGACGGGTGCCCATAAAAGGCATCTGCCACCACGGCGAGCGTGCGACGAATATCGCTCACAATCACCGCGGGAAGATCAACATCGTAATCGACCTCGGAAACGTAGGCCACGGCGCCATCGGCGATTGCCGAAAGCAGGTACTCGCGCTTAAACGCACGGCCTTTGCAGACAAACAACGTGCCCGGACGCACCTGGCGCGAGTCATCAGTCGCAAACTCAATGCGCTGGTCGCACGAAGCACTCGGTCTGGAAACAACAAGGTCATCTTCCTCGAGCAACTCTATATAGCGCTTCAGAGTTAGCTTCTCTTGTGTCGGACTCGACATACAAAGACCTCTCTCGCTAAATTCAGCCTTAAAGGGCAGAAGGCGTCCCGCGGCAGAAACGATGAAACATTCTGTATTATCAACCATCCTAATATGCCACCTGACCTTGCGCGCATCACAGCCTTCTAAAAAATTGCATGGACTGTGCCGTGGTCTAATAAATGGCAACAGTGTTAACCCCGTGTAAAACCAAGGAAATCTGGGTGCTGTTCTTTAACATAGCGTTCGCAACCACGTCCCGCCGCTTCGCCTGAAGATCGGGACGTGGTTTTTTCGGTTCGCTCGGCGCTTATGCCCTATCACGAAACAAAAGATTGGCATGATAGTAAAGATTATTTGACATCAGCTGCCGCAATCCTTGCGGCAGTACACCTGAGCCGTCAGCAGAAAGGATCTTGCATGTGCGGTTTTGTCGGTTTTACCGGTACAGATGAACAGAGTGAGCTGGTTCTCACGGCCATGATGAATCGCATCATCCACCGTGGTCCCGATATGGGCGGACAGCATATCGTCGACAACGTTGCCCTTGGCTTCCGTCGTCTTTCGATTCTCGATCTTTCCGAAGCTGGAGCCCAGCCCATGTCGAGCGACGACGGCAAGGTCACGATTGTCTTCAACGGAGAGATCTACAACTTCCAGGAGCTTCGCGCCGAGCTGGAGGCGGCCGGCTACGCCTTCCACTGCAACGCTGATACCGAGGTCCTGGTACACGGTTACGAGGAGTGGGGCGAGGACCTGGTCAACCGTCTGCGCGGCATGTACGCGTTCGTGATTCACGACCAGAACAAGAACAAACTCTTTGGTGCTCGTGACATCTTTGGTATCAAGCCGTTCTATTACTACCAGGCATCCGATGGCTCGCTGCTGTTTGGCTCCGAGATCAAGAGCTTCCTGGACCATCCCAAGTTTGAGAAGGCTGTCAACCACGACGCGCTGCGCCCCTACCTGACGCTGCAATTCCCCGCCACGGAGGAGACCTTCTTTAAGGGCGTGTTCAAGCTTGCCCCGGCGCATTGCTTTACGTATGACCTGACGACCAACACCATGGACATCAAGCGTTACTGGAGCTGCGACTTCACCGACGACAACTCCAAGACCTTCGAGGAGTACGTGGACGAGTGCGACAAGGTCGTGCACGAAAGCGTCGCTGCGCACCGAATCGCCGATGTTAAGGTGGGCTCGTTCCTTTCTGGCGGTGTCGATTCCAGCTACATTGCCGCCTGTCTCATGCCCGACACCACGTATTCTGTCGGCTTCGATTACAAGAACTTCAACGAGACCAACTACGCCGCCGAGCTTTCCGACAAGCTGGGCATCAAGAACGTGCGCAAGATGATTACCGCCGATGAGTTCTTTGATGCACTGCCCGATATCCAGTACCACATGGACGAGCCGCAATCGAACCTGTCCAGCGTGCCGCTGTACTATCTGGCGCAGATGGCTTCCAAGGAGGTCACCGTCGTCCTTTCGGGCGAGGGTGCCGACGAGCTGTTTGCCGGCTATGAGTGGTACGAGGACACCCCCGAGATGCGCACCTTTAAGAAGCGCGTGCCGCTCGGCGTACGTCGCGCCCTGGGCTCACTCGTTCAGCATCTCCCCTACTTTAAGGGCCACAACTTCCTGACGAAATGCGCCGAGGTTCCCGAGCGCTGGTATGTGGGTCAGGCAAAGGTGTTCGATCCCTCCGAAGTCGACGAGGTGCTCAAGCCCGCTTATGACACCGGCAAGAACGCCGCCGAGATGTGCGCCGAGTACTACAAGCAGGTTCCCGACTGCTGCGAGCTTTCCAAGAAACAGTATCTGGATATGAACATGTGGCTACCGGGCGACATTCTGCTCAAGGCCGACAAGATGTGCATGGCGCATTCTCTGGAGCTTCGCGTCCCGTTCCTGGACAAGAAGGTCATGGAGTTTGCCGAGCACATTCCCGCCAACTACCGTGTTAACGAAGAAGGCTGCAAGCTCGTCCTGCGTCACGCTGCCAACCGCACGCTGCCCGACGAGTGGGCAACGCGCAAGAAGGTGGGCTTCCCCGTACCGGTCAAGTTCTGGCTGCGCGAGCAAAAGTACTACGACTACGTAAAGGAATACTTCACCGCACCGTGGGCTGCTGATTTCTTTGACACCGATGCGCTCATGAAACTGCTCGACGATCACTTTAAGGGCCGCGCGCTCAACCAGCGCAAGATCTATACCACGCTGACGTTCCTCATCTGGTACAAGCGCTTCTTTATCGACGAGAACAAGGGCGCTAAAGTCGCCGCTTAGTTTTCGTTATGAATTAGCGGTGAACCACGCAGGGTTTCCGCTATACTCAATCCCTGCGGGCGATTGGCGCAACGGTTAGCGCAGGTGCTTTACACGCACAAGGCTGGGGGTTCGAATCCCTCATCGCCCACCATTGAATTGTTAGGCCTCCAGTGATGGAGGCCTTTCTTTTTTGTGCCCGGTACATGGGATTCGAACCCGCAAGGGTGCGGAGCTGAGGAAACGCGAAGCGTTTTCCAGCGCAGCACGCGAGGGCCGTAGGCCCGAAGCGGGGCGCGGGCGGCGAAGCCGCACGCGGACATCCCTCATCGCCCACCATTGAATTGTTAGGCCTCCAGTGATGGAGGCCTTTCTTTTTTG
>UQZH01000002.1 GCA_900545445.1 uncultured Collinsella sp.
TCGCGATGGAGGGGACGTCGTCCTACGGGGCGGGCCTCACCAGGCACCTCGCGTCGCTTGGGATGCCCGTGCGCGAGGCGCTCTCCCCGGCGAGGACGCAGAGGAGGCGCCCGGGGCAGGGGAAGTGCGACGAGTCGGACGCGGAGAGGGCGGCCCGCGCGGCGATGTCCGGCTCAAGGCTCGGGACCCCCAAGAGCCAGGACGGGTGGGTCGACGGGGTGCGCTGCATGCTCGCGGCGCGCTCCGGGGCGGTGAAGGCGCGGACCTCGGCGATCAACACCGCGAGGTCGCTGCTCACCACCGCGCCGGAGGGGCTCAGGTCGAGGTTCCGCGGGATGGCGGGGCCGAGGCTGATGGAGGAGCTCCCCTCCGTGCGCGCCGAGGGCGCGCTGGGCGCCGCGCTCGGAGCGCTGGCGGACCTGTGGGCGGCGGCGCGCGACGCGGCGCTCGACATGGAGCTCGCGATCGAGGCGTCCCTGGAGGAGAACTGCCCCGCGCTGCTGGCGATGTACGGGTGTGGGCCCGTGAGCGCGGCCAAGCTCGCGGTCGCGGCCGGGGACAACCCGGGCAGGCTGCGCTCCGAGGCGTCGTTCGCGGCGATATGCGGCGCCTGCCCCATCCCCGCCTCGAGCGGCAAGACCGTGAGGCACAGGCTCAACAGGGGCGGCGACCGGCAGGCGAACAGCGCGCTGCACGAGACCGCGAGGCAGAGGGTCATGCGCGACCCCGAGACCGCCGAGTACGCCGAGAGGGCCAGGGGGCGGGGAAAGAGCGACAGGGAGGTCATGAGGTGCCTCAAGCGCTACGTGGCCAGGGAGGCGTACCGGGCGCTGATGCGCCCGCACGAGATCAGGAGGCCCGAGGACGCCTCGGAGCTCGTGGCGGCCAGGCGCGCGGCGAAGGTCAGCCAGGTGAGGGCGGCGTCCATACTGGGCACCAGCGAGAAGTACATCTCGATGCTGGAGAGGGGCCAAAGGGAGCTCAAGCCCATAAGGAGGGCCTACGAGGCATGGGTCGAGGCCGGACTTCCGCTCGATTGGGACAGGCAAGCCTTCGAGGCCGAGCGCAAAATGGATTCTAAAAAACACCTTGCCAAATAGGAGCGTCAGGACGCAAAGAGGCTCGCCGCACGAAGTGCGCAGCGAGCCTCTTTGCATGTCCGAGGACACCAATTTAATTTAGCGTGGTTCCCTAAAGGACGACAACGCAGGAGACCCGGCAAGGCCGGGAGCACTTTGTCTCGCAAACATTCCGCAGCCGCGAAGCGGCGAGGACGTTTGAGAGGCAAAGTGCGTAGGCCTTACCGGGTCTCCGGTGGGAGTTGAGTCCCTTTAGAACTTGTCGTGGAAGGTACGCGAAATGACCTCGTCCTGCTGCTCCTTGGTGAGCGTGTGGAAGTTCACGGCGTAGCCGGAAACGCGGATGGTCAGCTGCGGATACTTCTCGGGGTGAGCCTGAGCGTCGAGCAGCGTCTCACGGTTGAAGACGTTGATGTTCAGGTGGTGGCCACCCTTCTCGGCGTAAGCGTCGAGCATGTGGACCAGGTTATCGGCCTGAGTCTCGGAAACTTCAGAAACCTTCATAATGTGTCTCCTTCGATCGATAGGCGCCGGCCGAAACCGGCGCACTAATCAGTAATCGTTATTGTTAGTATAGCACTAACAATAGTTACTCGCCCAGCTGATCAAGGTCGATATCGCCAAAGAACACCTGATCCTCCTTGCCGAGCGCACTCGGGATGATGGAGAAGGTGTTGGAGATGCCGTCCTGAGCATCGCGGAACGGGAGCTTGGAAACCGAAGACAGCGAAGCGATGGCGCCGTGGCTATCGCGCTTGTGCATGGGGTTAGCACCCGGGGCGAACGGCTGGCCAGCCTTGCGGCCGTCGGGCGTGGAGCCGGTCTTCTTACCGTACACGACGTTGGAGGTAATGGTCAGAACCGAGGTCGTGGGCACGGAGTTGCGATAGGTGTCGTTCATGCGGATGTACTCCATGAACTGGTGCACAACGTCGTGAGCGATCTGGTCGACGCGGTCGTCGTCGTTACCGTACTTGGGGAACTCGCCCTCGGTCTCGAAGTCGACGATGATGCCGTTCTCATCACGGACGGGGTGGACCTTGGCGTACTTGATGGCGGACAGGGAGTCAGCCACGACGGAAAGGCCAGCGATGCCCGTAGCGAACCAGCGGTGCACGTGCTTGTCGTGCAGAGCCATCTGGATGCGCTCGTAGCAGTACTTGTCGTGCATGTAGTGAATGATGTTCAGCGAGTTGACGTACACGCCAGCAAGCCACTTCATCATGTCGTTGTACTTGGCCACAACGTCGTCGTAATCGAGCGTATCGCCCTCGACGGCGCGGTACTTGGGGCCGACCTGCTTCTTGGAGACCTCGTCAACACCGCCGTTGAGTGCGTACAGCAGGCACTTGGCCAGGTTGGCGCGGGCGCCGAAGAACTGCATCTCCTTGCCAATGCGCATGGAGGACACGCAGCAGGCAATGCCGTAGTCGTCGCCGTGATAGACGCGCATGAGGTCGTCGTTCTCGTACTGGATCGAGGAGCTGGCGACAGAAGTCTTGGCGCAGAACTTCTTGAAGTTCTCGGGCAGACGGGTCGACCACAGAACGGTCATGTTGGGCTCGGGGCTGGTGCCCATGTTCTCGAGCGTGTGCAGGTAGCGGTAGCTCATCTTGGTAACGAGCGTACGGCCGTCGACACCCATGCCGCCGATGGACTCGGTGACCCACTGCGGATCGCCGGTGAACAGGGCCTGGTACTCGGGGGTACGGGCAAACTTGACCATGCGGAGCTTCATGATGAAGTGATCCACGAACTCCTGGATCTGCTCCTCGGTGAAGGTACCGTTGGCAAGGTCGCGCTCAGCGTAGATGTCGATGAACGTAGAGGTACGGCCGATGGACATAGCGGCGCCGTTCTGCTCCTTGACGGCAGCAAGGTAGGCGAAGTACATCCACTGGATGGCCTCCTGCGTGTTGGTAGCAGGGTTGGAAATATCGAAACCATAGGTCTCGGCCATCATCTTGAGCTCGCCGAGGGCGCGGATCTGCTCCTGCAGCTCCTCGCGGTCGCGGATGTTGTCGGCGGTCATGACCGTCGGGGTGGAAGCCTTCTGGGCCTCCTTGTCCTTGATCAGGTAGTCGACGCCGTACAGGGCAACACGACGGTAGTCGCCGATGATGCGGCCGCGGCCATAGCCATCGGGCAGACCGGTGATGATGTGAGCCGAGCGGCAAGCACGCATCTCGGGGGTGTAGACATCGAAGACGCCAGCGTTGTGGGTCTTGCGCTCGAAGGTGTAGCGCTCGACAACGTTCTCGTCGACCTTGTAGCCGTGCTGGCTGGCAGCCTGGCAAGCGATGCGGATACCACCGTTGACGTGCAGAGCGCGCTTGAGCGGCTTGTCGGTCTGGAGGCCAACAATGGTCTCCTTGTCGCGATGGGCGTTATCGATGTAGCCAGCGGGGTGGCTCACGATACCCGTGACAGTCTTGGTGTCCATATCGAGGACACCGCCCTGCTCGCGCTCCTTGAGCAGCAGGTCGAGAACCTCGCCCCACAGCTCCTTGGTACGCTCGGTCGGACCGGCGAGGAACGACTCATCGCCCTCGTAGGGGGTGTAGTTCTTCTGGATGAAGTCTCGGACGTCAACTTCTCCCGTCCAGATGCCTTCCTTGAAGCCTTCCCATGCCTCCTGCATTGTGTAACCACGCTCCTAGTTACGTGTAATGCGGCGCTCTCTCACACCGCTGCTTATTGAATTCTTGAATTATCGGCTTGCACTACCGGCTTCTTCCGTTCTTCACCACACGTTGGTACAGGGAAAAACGTTTGTCCACCTTGGAACTGCAACCCAAAACCCAAGATTTCACCCGTTTGAGAAGGATAACATAGCCACCCCCTTCATCAGGGCTGTTATATGTTTCTTTTTTTATACCATTAGGGCGTTTTTAACAAATCCGCAGGAAATGCGAGCGCGAGCAACTACCGTTCACCGATTTGTTTGGTATTTTTCCTTGCCTTTGTACGACGTTCGCTCTAGCTGTTATGCCAGCTTTAGCAGAGTAAAGTGCCTCTGAGTGGGCTTTAGGACGTGCTCAGAGATCTACCCCTTACTTTGCTGATACCGACGGTGTACGGAGGTCGCCTAAAGGTTGTTTTCTAGGCATGACCCAAAATCTACCGTATAGGGTGCGCGTGCAAGGGTATCATCTTTCACCGAAAATAGTTTCTAGTGTTAGGGGTTTTCGGTGGAAGATACCGATTTCCATGAGCTTGGACGTCAGCTCCTTACTGAGTTTGGCGGCATTCACCAGCGCGTTTCGCGCTTTGTGGACAAAGCCCTCGGCGGCGAGATGGCCGTCATGCGCGCCCTCATGCGCGCCGTCGGCTCGCTCACGCCGAGCGAACTCGCCGATCGTGCCTGGGTCTCGAGCGCCCGTATCGCCAATATCCTGCGCGCCCTCGAGGCCAAGGGTTGGGTCGAGCGCGAGCACTCAAAGACCGACCGTCGTCGCGTACACGTCACGGTGACCGACAAGGGATTCCAGGTCATCGAAATCAAACGCCGGGAATTCGAGGACCGCACCGCGGCCTTCCTCGAGCAGCTCGGCGAAACAGATACCCAGGAGATGGTGCGCCTTCTAAGACGTGCCAACGAAATTATCGACCGCAATCAAGAAAGGAGAGATGCCAAGTGAGGATTCTCAAGCTCTTTAAAAAACATATCCTGGCACTGTTCGCAGCTATCGTACTTATCGTAATCAGCTGCAACGCCGATCTGGCGCTGCCTACCTATATGAGCGACATCGTCGACGTGGGCGTACAGCAAGGCGGTATCGCCTCGCCCGTACCCGACACCATCCGCGCCGAATCGCTCGACGACCTCGAACTCTTTATGAGCGCCAAGGACGCCAAGGCTGTGGAGGCCGTGTTTAGTAAGGCGGACAATAACGGCATTCGAACGTACAAGGGCACCGAGGAGGAGCGCGCCGACGGCGGCAAGATTGCCGACATCATGAGCCTGCCCGAGACCGTCGTCCTTTCGTTCAACCAGGGCATCGACGCCGACTCCATGGGCGACATGACCGGCGCATCCACCGAGGCAAGCGATGGCGGCGCCGCTCAGGCCATGCCCACCCCCGAGCAGATGGCGGCGATGACGCCCGAGCAGCTCGCCGAGATGCAGCAGAAGGCCGCAGCCGCGCAGAGCATGCAAAAGCAGATCGACGCCGACGGCGGTAAGATCACCATGAAGAGCCTGCGCCTAGGCGTTGAAGGCGGTCTTATCGATCAGGGCAAGCTCGTCGAGGGCGCCAACGATATGGCTGACAAAATGGGCTCCATGTCGGGCTCCATCGTCACCCAGCGCGCCGTGAGCTACGTGCAGGACGAGTACAAGGCACAGGGCATCGACCCCGCCGACGTGCAGAACGCCTACCTGGGCCGCATGGCGACCACGATGTTTGGTCTGTGTCTGGTGTCGCTGGTCGCCACCATCCTGACCGGCGCCGTGGCTTCGCGCACCGCCTGCTCCATCGCCCGCGACCTGCGCCGCGAGACCTTCAACAAGGTTATGCACTTCTCGCCGGCCGAGGTGGGCAAGTTTAGCCAGGCCTCGCTCATCACCCGCTGCACCAACGACATTCAGCAGATTCAGATGGCCGCAACCCTGTTTATCCGCATGTGCCTGATGGCCCCCGTCATGGGCATCGTCGCCGTCATGCGCGTCCTGGCCAACCACACCGGCCTGGAGTGGACCATCGCCGTGGCCATCATCGCGGTCTCGGCCGTTGTCGGCGTGCTCATGGGCCTCACCATGCCCAAGTTCAAAAAGATGCAGAGCTTTGTGGACCGCGTGAACCTTACCGCCCGCGAGCTGCTCGACGGCCTTATGCCCATCCGCTCGTTCAACCGCGAGGAACATGAGCTCGAGCGTTTTGACAAGGCTTCGCTCGACCTAATGACCACGCAGCTCTACACCAACCGCGCCATGAGCTTTATGATGCCGCTCATGATGCTCGTCATGAACTGCATCACCGTGCTTATCGTCTGGTTTGGCGCGCAGGGCGTGTCCGACGGCGTGATGCAGGTCGGCAACATGATGGCGTTCATCTCCTATACCATGCAGATCGTCATGGCGTTTATGATCCTCACCATGGTTTCGGTCATCCTGCCGCGCGCCGAGGTCGCAGCCGAGCGCGTGGAAGAGGTCATCACCTGCCCCACCAGCATCAACGACCCTGCCTCGCCCAAACTGCCTGCGACCAGCGCGCCACGCGGTGAGCTCACCTTCCGCGACGTGAGCTTCCAGTATCCCGATGCCCGCGCCGATGTCATCAGCGGCGTGAACTTCACCACGCATGCCGGTCAGATGCTCGGCATCATTGGCTCCACGGGCTCGGGCAAGTCCACGCTCGTGCAGCTGATTCCGCGCCTGTACGACGTCACGGGCGGCAGCATTTCGCTCGACGGCATCGACGTGCGCGACATGACTCTTTCCGAGCTGCGCCGCCGCATTGGTTACATCCCGCAGCAGGGTCGCCTGTTCTCGGGCACCGTCGAGAGCAACCTCAAGTTTGCCGGCGACATGGTGAGCGATGATGACATGCACCGGGCGGCACGCATCGCCCAGGCCGAGGACTTTATCGCCGAGCGCGAGGACGGCTACGACTCCCCCATCAGCCAGGGAGGCTCCAATGTCTCGGGCGGTCAGCGCCAGCGCTTGGCCATCGCCCGCGCATTGGCCAAAAAGCCCGAGGTTGTGGTGTTCGATGACTCGTTTAGCGCCCTCGACTACAAGACCGACGCGCGTCTACGCGAGGAGCTGGCCAAAAACGTTACCGACGCCGCGCTCGTGGTCGTGGCCCAGCGCATCGCGACCATCATGCACGCCGACCAGATCATCGTGCTCGACGACGGCCACGTAGTGGGCACCGGCACGCACGAGGAGCTGCTGCGCAGCTGCCCGGCGTACCTGGAGATCGCACAGTCGCAGCTTTCCGCCGAGGAGCTGGGGCTTACCCAAGAAGAAATTGCAGCCGTCATGGAAGGAGGCGAGCGCTAATGGCAGACGAGACCAAGACTCAGATTCCCAAGCCCACCCGCCAGCGTGGTCCCATGGGCCGCATGCGTCGCGGCGAAAAGGCCAAGGACTTTAAGGGCACCATGAGGCAGCTGCTCGGCTATATCGGCCAGCACAAGATTGCCGTGTTTGCCGCCGTCGCCTTTGCCGTGTGCTCGGTCATCTTTAACATTGTGGGACCCAAGGTGCTCGGCCAGGTTACGACCAAGCTGTTCGAGGGCCTGGTTGCCAAGGTCAACGGTACCGGCGATGTCGACTTTAACTGGATCGCCAAGACGCTCGGCTTTTTGCTCTGCCTGTATCTGGCGAGCTCTGTTTGCAGCCTCATCCAGGGCTGGCTCATGACCGGCGTCACGCAAAAGATTTGCTACCGCATGCGCAAGGAGATCGCCGCCAAGATCGCCGTCGTGCCGATGAGCTACTTCAACGGCCACAGCAAGGGCGACGTGCTCAGCCGCATCACCAACGACGTCGATACGCTGGGGCAATCGCTCAACCAGAGCGTGACGCAGCTTATTACGTCCGTCACACAGATTATCGGCGTGCTCATCATGATGCTTTCGATCAGCCTGCCGCTCACCGGCGTCACCGTGCTCACGCTGCCGGCCGCCGCGATTATCTTGATGGTGATGATTCACTTCTCGCAGCCGTACTTCCGCGAGCAGCAGCAGGTCCTGGGTACCGTCAACGGCATTATCGAGGAGGACTTTGCCGGCCAGAACGTCATTCAGGTGTTCGACCGCGCCGAGGCCTCGATCGAGGAGTTCGACCGTCAAAACGACCGCCTGTTTATTAGTGGCTGGCGCTCGCAGTTCCTGTCGGGCCTGATGATGCCGCTTATGAGCCTGGTGGGCAACATGGGTTACGTGGGCGTTGTCGTAGTGGGCGCGCAGCTCGCGCTGACCGGCAATGCCACGCCCGGCGACATCCAGAGCTTTATCCAGTACGTGCGCAACTTTACGCAACCCGTGCAGCAGCTGGGCAACGTGAGCAACACGATGCAGTCGATGGCCGCTGCCACCGAGCGCGTCTTTGAGTTCTTGGCCGCGCCCGAGGAGGAGCAGAAGGCCGACGCGCAGATTCCCGAGAGGCGTCCCGGCCACGTGGAGTTCGACCATGTCAAGTTTGGCTACACACCCGACAAGACCATCATCCACGACTTTAGCTGCGAGGCGCAGCCCGGCCAGACCATCGCCATCGTCGGCCCCACCGGCGCCGGCAAGACCACGCTCATTAAGCTGCTGCAGCGCTTTTACGACGTGGACGGCGGTTCGCTGCGCGTCGAGGGCGTCGACGTGCGCGACTGGGACCGCGCGGCGCTGCGCGGCGAGTTTGCCATGGTGCTGCAGGATACCTGGCTGTTTAACGGCACCATCCGCGAAAACATCCGCTACGGACGCCCCGATGCGAGCGATGCCGAGGTCGAAGCCGCTGCACGTGCCGCACGCTGCGACCACTTTATCCATACGCTCGCCGGCGGCTACGACTTTATGATCAACGAGGAGGGCACTAACCTGTCGCAGGGTCAGCGCCAGCTCGTGACCATCGCCCGTGCCATTTTGGCCGACCGCCCGGCGCTGATTCTGGACGAGGCGACCTCCAACGTCGATACCCGTACCGAGGAGCTTATTCAGCGTGCCATGGATGCGCTGATGCAGGGCCGTACCAGCTTTGTTATCGCGCACCGCCTGTCCACGATCCGCAACGCCGACGTGATCTTGGTAATTCGCGACGGCGACATCGTCGAGAAGGGCACGCACGACGAGTTGCTCGCCCAGGGCGGCTTCTACGCCGACCTGTACAACTCGCAGTTCGACGAAGCGGCGTAAATTCTGCCGCAGGGAACGAATAACGCCCGAGAACGGGGGCGCAGGACAACCTGCGCCCCCGTTTTTGTTCTGCGGCCCTTGAGCCGCCTCCCCTGGGACCTGATTGACAGCCCCTTCGAGGCCCCGTGGGCAAAAAAGGGCAAATATGAGTACTGTTACTTTTTTAGTATCAGCCAAAACAGCCTCAAACGACCTCCTTGCGGCCTCTATACGCCTTCAAATTAATCAAAACGCCCGTTAGCGGGCTTCTGCGTGCCAACGTTAATGAACATATTTTTCACTTTGTCTATTATCTTGCCAGACCGATATGATACTAAGATAGCAACCGTACTCATATTTGGCATTTTTTGCCCGCGGGGTGTTTCCTGGGGAACCGACAACAGCCTTAGGGTCGCGCGCGGTGCCACTCCCTCCCGACATCCGCCGACGTTTACCCAGATAAAACCTGCCAAAATAAACCTGTCCCTTTTTGGCAGGTTTCGGGGTAACAAGGGCTTGCACTTTAGCGTGCGACAGCGGATAATGCCGAACACTCAACAGTACGCTTATTGCTCTTTCTATAGATTGAGGAGGCCCCTATGGCCATGGAATTCAAACGCAAGTTGCCGATCCCCATGGAGATCCGCGAGGAAATGCCGCTTTCTGCCGAGCTTACCGCCAAAAAGCAGGCATTTGACGCCGAGGTCGCCAAAGTCTTTACCGGTGAGGACGCACGCAAGGTGCTCATCATCGGCCCGTGCTCTGCCGACCGCGAGGATTCGGTGCTTGAGTACATGAACCGACTGGCCAAGACCGCCGAGGAGGTCAAGGACAAGCTCATCATCATTCCGCGCGTCTACACCAATAAGCCGCGTACCAAGGGCACCGGTTACAAGGGTCTTCTACACAACCCCAACCCCGAGGCTCCCGACGACCTGCTCGAGGGCGTCAAGGCCATCCGCCATATGCACCTGCGCGTTATTGAAGAAACGGGCTTCTTTACCGCCGATGAGATGCTCTACCCGTCCAACTACCAGTACCTCGTTGACCTGCTGAGCTATGTTGCCGTGGGCGCACGCTCGGTCGAGAACCAGGAGCATCGCCTGGTGTCGAGCGGCATTTCGGTGCCCGTCGGCATGAAGAATCCCACTGCCGGCTCTACCACCGTTATGCTCAACTCCATTTACGCCGCGCAGGCGCACCAGAGCTTCATCTTCCGCAACTGGGAGGTCGAGTGCGACGGCAACCCGCTTGCGCACGCTGTCATGCGCGGCTACATCGGCCTCGACGGTCGCACCTACCCCAATTACCACTACGAGCACCTGGAGCGCCTGGCCGAGCGCTATACCGAGCACGCCGGCTATGCCAATCCGGCAGCGGTCATCGACTGCAACCACGACAACTCGGGCAAGCGTCCGCTGGAGCAGTATCGCATTTGCAAGGAGGTGCTCGACAGCTGCCGCCGCAACGAGTCAATCTCCAAGCTGGTCAAGGGCTTTATGATCGAGTCCTACCTGGAGGATGGCAACCAGCCGGTCGACGGCGGCGTCTTTGGTAAGTCGATCACCGACCCGTGCCTGGGCTGGGAAAAGACCGACTACCTCATCCACGAGATCGCGGAACGTATTTAGTTACGCGGTTTTACCAAACCGCGTAACGACTCGACGCTGCAAACCCGCCAGAACGGCAATCTGCCTTTCAGCTTCGACGGCATTGACCAAAAGGTCAATGCCGCCTCGCTTCAAGGCACCTTGCTCGCTCTGGCGGGTTTTCGCTGACGTTTGCTCTACCTGCGGTGTTGGCGGGGTAGCTAATTTAGGATGGGGCTCTTTTAGCTGCCCGCAAAGTAGTCATTGGGGACGTTCTTGTTTGACTAGTCGTTTAAGAACGTCCCCAACGGCTACAAGCTCTCCAACCGCGAGGCCGAGGTTTTGCGCCTGGTTGTACTGGGCAAGTCGAACCAAGAGATCGCTGACGAGCTATTCCTTGCCGTGGGCACCGTCAAGACCCACATCCACAACATCCTGGTCAAAACCGAGCAGCAAAACCGCACGACGCTCATCCTCCACTTCTGAAAGCGCTAACCTGCCAAAAAGAGACAGGTTTATTTTGGCAAGTTTTATCTGGGCAAACGCCAACCGCCGCGGGGGAGTTGTCTCCCTTCGCGGCGGTTTTTGGTTCATGATTTCATTCGCCTCAATCTGTAACGCGTAGAGGACAAATCGCCGTCTTACTGTTACAGATCGAGACGAGTTATAGAGTGCGCGTCGAATAGTCTCAATCTGTAACAGGTGGAGACGTTTTTGCCAGCCAGGTGTTACAGATTGAGATGAACGAAGGGGCAGCAGCGTTAAACAAGTCCGCCGCAAAGTAATTCGGAGAGATCCGATCCTAGAGTTATCTACCAGGTACGATATGTGCACTGATATTTTGTCTCAAACCCGGGCATCCCGTTGCCGCGCGGGCTTAACGCTGCACCCGTATAGAGAATCGTTTGCCCCGTACGAGAATACGAAGTTTTAAAAGACAGCCTCTTGTATGTCTGATCGAAGCAATCAATATTCTCGCTCGGGTGGTTTGCAGTGGAGAACGATTTGTAGGTGTCCAAGACATCCGCCGTCACAAGACGACAAGGTGCAACAGAACCTGCATCTGGTTGCGCCGACGCATAAGTGGGAATTACGGCCATCGACAGAGCGAACATAATACATGCGCACATTGCCTTCACATAGTTCTTCGCTACATTTCGCTTCATGGTCATCTTCCTTTCCTAGTTTTTGTTATCGTTCGTCTTGAAAAGCTGCGCGTACACATTACCGATCCATTTCGAATCACCTCCCATTTCTCGGGTAACGACACGCGAGCCATCTCGTGTGAACAATACGGAAGCATCGCAAAGCGATTCGAGATTTCCGATTAGATGAGAAGAGATAATGACATGCGCCCCCCTACCCGCATCGTCTCTAAGAGCATTCGAAACGATTGCGACGTGTCTCACATCAAGTGCATTCATGGGCTCATCCAAAAGGACGACTTCGCAATAGGACATATACGCCATCGCCACATTGAGTAATTGTCTATTTCCATCAGACAGCCTAGATACGGGCGTATTCTTCAACCCAGTCAAGTCAAAGCGATCAAGCACCTGGTCCAAAGTGCGAGGTGAATGCCAAATTCGCCTGCATCGGTCGAGATGGAAAGCGACTGTCATGTATGGAATCAATAGAGACGGCCCATTCGGAACCAAGAAGAATTCCTTTCTCATTTCCTCACAGTCGACACATGCTTTTGCATGAAAACAGAGAGAACCTGACACGCGCACTGATGGCCCAGCGTCTCCCCAAAGAGCATTAAGTAACGTAGTCTTGCCATATCCATTTGGCGCGACAAGACCCCATATCTGGCCAGCGGGCATATCAAACTGCAATCCCTTTGCCAGCTGGTTTTTTTCAACCGTCAACACATCCAGCGACAGAGAGAGCAAGCTTTTCTCGCCCAAACTATCCGGACTAATATGGTTCCAGGCCCAGCGATTCTTGCTTTTTAGACGCGAAAACGAGATGATTCCCAACGCACAGACAACAAGCGTGCCCATTACGGCAAAGAAACAGTGCAGCGCACTGGCTTCAGGAACGAGTGATACCTCAGCTCCATTGGCGTAAGAAGCGCCGCCGAGTGCAAGCGAAGAGACAGAATAGCTCGGCACCATATACGGCAGCAACGCATGCCATGGAGCATCTTTGCTCGCATAAAACGGAAGCTGGCTTATGCCCCCCACAAGAGCGACCACCATGGACGAAATGGCCCTGTTTCTGCTTCCTGCGTATACGCACACGCCCAAACAAGCAAACATCATAGACAACGCAGCCTCAAAGACAGCAAATAGCCCAAGCTGAACTAACACAGTTCTTTCGACCACGTCACCATACTGAATGAATACGACTGGGTACTCCGTCTGACCGGCACCGTTAAGCACCGTTGCCAATACAAAACAGGGAGCCAACGCCAGAACCAAAACCGTCATCGATGCAATGCCAGAGACGAGAACGCGGCATGCATTCATCTCTAACTTTGACAACAAAGCCCGATCGTAGAACCGCTTTCCATCCCCCTCAAGCGACATATAGAGGACGAGAACCGGAACTAAAAGCCACGCTATTGCAGGAACAGCGCCGCAATAATATGCAAGAAGATTCATCCCAGGCATTTTTGTTGTTGAGCCGTACGATTCCGGATGGGGCAGCATTGCTATGGCTCGAGGAAGACGCTCTTGGGCCTCAAGCGATAGCTCCGAATCAACGCCATTCAAATAACCGAGTCGGTATTCCTTGAGCAATAGATTGTCGTAATCGGCAATCGCATCGTAATACCCTCTGGAATCTGCCTTGTTTTCAAGCGCTCGATCAAGACACGCCCTTTCGTCGGCAATGATGCTGTTGAGCTCCTGTGGGGCGGTGTCATAAACGCCGCCAGAGACTTGAGAGGCCAACAATGCCCTCTGCTCCTCGATGGAACCTCTGCCATATAGATAATCTGCCCCCGTTGGAACGGATAGAAAAACCGGGATGCAGAATACGAGCGCGAGCAGCGCCGTCAACAACATAATTCCCCGGTTGCGCGCAAGAACTTCTAAATTAAGCCGTACATATGTGAGGCAATCACAAACCTTCACAGCAAGCACCTCCGGTTCGCAACACACGGATCGTCGGACCCGTTGTCCGGAAGTATCGCCTTCATCGTCTGAACTGTCTGTAGACGTGCGGGATGGACTTATGATCTTGTTTGTCTACAGGTTTCTACCTGCCATTTTCTACAACATCAGCTATAAGACAAAATACTTTATCTCTAAGTTCACGCTCCGAGTGAACTCCAAGCAAGGCATAGCTCTTGCTCTTGGCCTCTTTGACGGTTCCCCGAGCAACATTAAGATGCGCGCAAATCTCGGTGGTTCTATTGCCATCAAAAACGCATGCCATGATGTCGGCATAAAGCGGCGTGAAGCCAAGCCTCAAGAAAGCCTCACGCACGGCATCGCGTCGATCACCCGCCCGAGCTGCATCTTTCAAACGCAAGGATAGCAGCGAATAAGTCAGAAGGATAAGTACGACAAGGAACGCGATCACGCGCAAAGCAGGCAAAAGGCCGTCAACGGCCTCACCGCTCCCAACAGACTCAAAGAAAATGTACAGTCGACTTACCACATCGTGAACCCAAAACGTTGCCCCAGCACCCACAGACACCGAAGAAAGAGTAAGTTCGGGCGAAAGGCACAAATGCATTTCAGACGTCCACCGTATAACCGCATGGCAACACAGGGCCAAAAGCACTATAGCTATCGACAGGATTATCACATCATGCTCAAAGCCGAAGCATATGAAGATTTCCTCGATGCCCATTCCAGACGCATACATAAACAGGAAGCAGGCGAAGACTATCCTGCAGCTCCGATTGGACGATAAGGGCCTCAGTGATTCTGAACGGTGATCATGGCCTTTTGTTGCGTCGAAATGCCACGTATCCTTTGACAAAAGAAGTCCAGCCGTCGCCTCTGAAATGCTTTTATATCCGGTTTTAGTCAAGGCCCGCGACAAATAGGTACGGGCGGTAGACGGGGAAATATCCAAGGCAGAAGCAATCTCCTCGTACGTTTTTCCCTCTATCCTCATAGAGAAAACCGCGGACTCCCTTTGAGAAAAACCCAAAGTCGCAGGGATATCGGCAACTGCAGAGCGTTTTCCTCCTAATTTGGCATCCGCAGAAAAAGCGCTCGTTAAGTCGGGTAAGGCTCGCATTATGGCCCTGACAAGGATGCTGCCCAAGACAGTCACCAGAAGCAGTACGATCTCTTGATGCCCACCAAAGCTCAGGAGCACAGCTCCGATGTTTATATTGCGCGAAAACAAACAATCCAAATCAAGAACAACGGCAGCATTACCAAACGCAAGAGGTTCGACGAGCGAAGCAGCAACCCCCATCTCGGCGTTAACGGAAAGGGAAGAACCGATGGACTCCATCAACGGGGCGAGAAGAAACTGAAGGCCAACAAGCAAAGCAATCAAGAGTACAACGGGGCTGTAAAGGGCGAGCTCAGGATTCCCATGGAGAACAGGGCCATCGACTACATGTTTCCCCGTTGATCCCGCACGCATGTTTGCGAATTCACCGCCAAGCGCCCAAGAACAGCAAGCGACAAGCAAGGGGGCTAGCAACAACAAAATGAACGCGAGCGCCGAAACCACACCATGAAATTGATGAAACACATTAAGAGATACCGTGAACATCGCGAGAAGTGCAATATCTACGAGCATAAGTCCAAAAAGCCGTTTGGAAATACCCGGTCTCACGGGGCGAGAGATGAGACCCACACAGAAGCCCGAAAGCAGATGCAGACCGATAAGAACGGTGCCAGAAAGGCCCGCATAAATACTTGGCGCCATACAATACAGACCAGCCGCCCCTATAAACAACATAATTGAATGCCAGAGGAACGAGCGCTTCACGTTTTGTAGATTAGCCGCCTCGATTGCCATAAATTCAAAGCTCCTAGATAGCATTTTGGCTATTTTAACATCGTCCCCAGCGTTAAAAAACTGTTACCCGAATTAATCAATATGCCTCCTCCGCTAAAAGGCATCACGCTCATCCTCCACTTCTGGGAGCGCTAACCTGCCAAAAAGGGACAGGTTTATTTTGGCAGGTTTTATCTGGGCAAACGTCCAAACCGCCGTAAGGGAGTTGCCTTCCCTCGCGGCGGTTTTCTAGCAGAAAAACCAAGTGAGTAGGCTTTTTGCAGGAGGCCAAGCACGCCCCAAAACACCACAGCTCTGACCTGCGATTTTATTGAACATTTGTCGCGATGTGCTCGACAGGTTCAAAAAAGTCTACTCACTTGCATTCCAGACGCACCAGATTGGCAAAAACCGCCGCGAAAGGGCCCCTGGTCCCTTCGCGGCGGTCATACGCCTCTGATTTTGCGACGGTTTTACCGGCTTGTTACTCGCTGTAGCGGGTAGCGATGGCAGCTCGCACCATGCCGGTGCTCATGAGGTAGGTCACCAGGAAGTAGCCGCCATAAGCTGCCAGGAAGATTGCACAGGTGAGGCCCACGGTGCCGCCGATGCTCATATTTCCGAAAATGCTCACCAGCTCGATGATCACCTTAAGTGTCACAAAGGAGTGCGCCAGGCCCACTGCCAGCGGGAACAGGAAGAATACCGCCTGCTGTGCCATCACCGAATGGCGAATCTGGCGGTCGTCGCAGCCGATCTGTGCCAGCACACGATAGCTGCGGCTGCCGTCGGCCACGTTAGAGAGTTGCTGGATCGACAGAATCGCCGCGCATGCAACGACCAATACAAAGCCGATGTAGATGGCTAGGTAGCTAATAAGACCGTTCATTTGCGCTGCTTGCGTGTACATCTCGGAGCGTGTGATGAAGGTTCCCCACGACCCCGACTCCTTGCCGTCAACGAGCAGATTGTCGAGCACAGTGTATTTAATGCTCTCGTCTGCCTCGGTCGTATCCATCCCCTGTTTGTAGTTAACGAGCAGGCTACTGGAATACGGCTGCAGATTAAGTTGGGACAACAGCTCGTCGGCAACGACGACGGTACCCGGATTACTGCCCATCGCCGAGTTGGCGATGGCCGCCGTATCTTCGTCCGACTTATCGGTTGCGGGCTTGAGCTCATGCCCGCCCAAGGTAAGGGCATGGCCGCCAGCCATATACTTGGTGTACAGGTCGACCAGCTCGCCGCCCATATCACACGTGAGCAGATACCGGTCGTGACCGATGTGCACCGGCTCCTCGCCCATCATCTGGCGCAGTTTGTTGTACTGGCTCGCCGGCGTCACAAACAGACCCATCGCATCGGCATTGCTACCCCCGAACGCCTTGGGAAGCTTTTCGCCCATGATCTTGCACATCTCACTTGGGGTCACCGAAGGATCCGAACCGCCAAACGGGTAACTCAGATACGAATCGATCTGCACATGCTCACCGGCAACATCGGCGATATTGACCTTCTTGCCGGTCTCGTCGTTGTTGTCCGCCGACTTGCCCTTACGATCGCCGTGCCATGGATCGCCGTGCCATGCGGAGTACAAATCGACCGTACTATCGGCCAGCACCATGCGATCGGCTTCAGACGGATTGATGTACTCTTTGTAGTAGTCGAGCGTATCGGGCGTGTAATAGACATACGTCTGTGACACGTCAACAGGGTTATAGCGCTCCAGGTTTTCGTTCATCACATTGGCAATCGACATACCGCACGTCACCGAGGTGATGGCCAAAAACAGGAGCATCGCGATGACGCCCATCGAAAAGCACACCGTGTTGACCTTGGCCGCAAGCTGGCGCACGGTAAACATGTTGAGGCCGCGCCAATACACGCCGCGCAGGCTCTGCAGCAGCTTGATGAGCATGCCCGAGAGTCCCCAGAACAGGGCAAAGGTGCCCACGGTAACCATAGCGGTCGTAATACCAAACTGGTTCATGGCCTCTTGCAGCTTGCTGTCCGTCGCGGTTAGCGGGAACCCATCACGTAGCAGACGGTAATAGGCCACGCCCGCCAGCAACACGCCCACGGTAAAGATGGCAATCGCGATCCAGGGGTTGCGTGTCTTGATGCTCTCGTTGCGACGCTCGGCACCCATAAGCTCGATGAGTTTGGTACGACGTACGGCGCGAAGGTTCAGCAGTAGCGTGAGCACAAACATTACGAGCATGCAGGCAAGGGTCAGATTGAACGCATGCACCGAGAAAAAGAAGTGGAAATTGGCGATCTGTGTCTTAAAAAGCGAGGCCGTAAAGAACGTCATGAGCTGGGAGAGTCCCACACCCAGCACAATGCCGGCGACAAAGGCCACAACCGATACTATCACGGTCTCGAGCGCCATGATCGTGGCGACGCGTCCGCGCCCCATGCCGAGCACCTGATACAGGCCAAACTCCTTCTTGCGGCGTTTCATGATGAAGTTATTGGCATACACCATCAAAAAGGCCATGACACCGGCCAAAAAGTACGTCAGGTCGCCGAGCATGCTGCCCATAACCTGCGCCAAGCCCTCTTCATCGATTCCGGCGATGTCGACCTGCATCGAGATGGTGTTAAAGGCATAGAAGACCGTGACGCCCAGGGTGAGCGTCAAAAGGTAGACGAGGTAGTCGCGGCCGGCACGGCGGACGTTGCCCCAAGCGAGTTTACAGAGCATCGGAGCCCTCACCGCCCATCATGGCAACGACCTCCATAATGCGGTCGAAGAACTCTCGGCGGTCGGTGTCGCCGCGGCGCAGCTCGGTGAAGATCTTGCCGTCGCGAATGAACAGCACACGGCTCGTGTAGCTGGCGGCAAAGCTGTCGTGCGTGACCATGAGCACGGTGGCGCGTAGGCGGCGGTTAAGGGCCTCCAGGCTCTCGAGCAGCAGGCGAGCGCTCTTGGAATCGAGGGCGCCGGTGGGCTCGTCGGCCATGATCATGGTGGGGTCGGTGACGAGCGCGCGAGCCGCGGCAACGCGCTGCTGCTGGCCGCCGGACATCTGGTAGGGATACTTGTCGAGCACCTGACTGATGGAAAGGCGCGCTGCCACATCCTGCACGCGGGTCGAGATCTCTGCCGAGTTTGTGCGGGCGATGGTGAGCGGCAGAGCGATGTTCTCGCGTGCCGTGAGCGTATCGAGCAGGTTGGAGTCCTGGAAGATAAAGCCCAGCTCCTCGCGGCGGAACTGCGAGAGCTTGGCCTGCTTCATGCGCGTCACGTCCTGCCCGTTGATGCGGATCGTGCCACTTGTGGCGCTATCGATGGTCGACACGCAGTTGAGCAACGTCGACTTGCCCGAGCCCGAAGCGCCCATGATGCCAACGAACTCGCCGCGGTTGACGGTAAAGCTGACGTCGTTGAGCGCGCGGGTCACGTTGCCCAGCGCTCCATATACCTTTTCGAGATGCGCGACCTCCAGTACCGGGGTCGCCATGTGCGTGGTTTGCATACCGAGTCCTTTCTTGCGATTAGTCTACGGCATCTATAGTCGCAAGAAGACGAGTCGGCTACCATCGATATGGCTTACGCTTGCCTTACCGTTGTGTAAGGTAGGGGTAGCTAATTTGCCAATGATTTTTCTGGGACGGGGATTAAAAAATCATTCGGCACAAAATGATTTTTTAATCCCCGTCCCAGAAAAATCATCGCAAAGGTAGTCAAAATAGACACGTCCCAAATTAGCTACCCCGTCGATTGTCGCCGTTGAGAAAGGACTCCTGTTGAAGACTGTTCATGTTGCCGCTGGGATCATTCGCAAGGAAGGATCTGATGAGCTGCTTGCCGTGCAGCGCGGCTACGGCGACATGCAGGGACTTTGGGAGTTTCCCGGTGGCAAGCTCATGCGCGGCGAGTCGCCCGAGGACGCCGTACGCCGCGAGCTTATGGAAGAGTTGCAGGTCAAAGTCACCAATCTGCGCGATTTCTATACCGTTGAGTACGACTACCCCGATTTTCATCTCTCCATGGAGTGCTACTACTGCTCGCTGGCTAAAGAGTCTGGCGAGCCCCAGAAGCACGACCGCCAGCTCGATATCCGCTGGATTCCGCGCACCTCGCTTGCCACCGTTGAGTGGATGCCCGCCGACAAGGGACTCATTGATGCCCTAATTGAGTTGAAGGAAGACCGGCTTGAGGCCAACGGCGTTGCCAACGACGCCGAGGCCACCGCGACCGACGAGCCCGCCACCAAGCCCAAGCGCACACCTAAGCGCCGTAGCAAAAAGCGCCCCAAACCAGGTCTGCTCGACGGCATCGACACCTCGGACCTTTCCGCCGACGAGCGTGAACTCGTGCGCCGTCGCGCCGCTATAAAAAAGTCCATGAAGGGCAACAAGCGTGCAAACACCAAGCCCGAGCTGCTCATTCGCCAGCGCTTGCGCGCAGCGGGCCTTACGGGTTATCGCTTGGAATGGAAGGTTCCTGGCAAGCCCGACATCGCCTTTCCCGGCCGCAAGATCGCTATCTTCGTCAACGGCTGCTTTTGGCACCGCTGCCCCAAGTGCAACCCTAGCCAGCCCAAGCGCAACGTTGAGTTTTGGGAGGCAAAGTTCCGTCGCAACGTCGAGCGCGATCGCGCCGCGGTGGCAGCGCTCACTCAAATGGGCTGGACACCCATAACCATCTGGGAATGCGAACTCAAAAAGGACCGCATCGACGCCACCATGGAAAAGGTCATCGAGCAGGTGCGCACTGCAGAGCCGCAGCGCTAGGAACGAGCCATCCACACACCCCACACAGGCGAGCCACATCCGCGCCACAAACCTTAGAAAGCCCTTAAGCCCAAAACCTTTCAAAAGTGTTATTCGATACCTCTGACCTGCAGCTTCATCGTAACACCAAACCAGGTTAAGCCTTTCTTTAGCGCTTCTTTGCAGAAGCCGCGGCATAATACTGCCAACGCACGGGAGCTAGCAGCACACCCCGTGCGCAACCTTTTGGTGGATATCGAGGAGGCCGCATAAGCATGCATTCTTCCAACGACGCAGCACAGCAGCCATCCCTAAATCATGCAGACCTTTTCTCCTTCCCCCCGACACAGAGAAACAGTCTCCTCGACTCCCCCGCCACAAAAGCCAAACGCTCAACAAACCAGAGCCACAACTTGCGAGCATCGTTCGAAAAGCTCCAAGCATCTCTAGACAAGGCGTTCCCCGAACAGGCAAGAGCAATCTAAGCCCATCGCGCTTTATACTGATGCCATGCGAAACATGGATCACATAGAATTGCACCGCGGAGGACGCGAGGAAGCGTTTCCCGAGACCGCCGAAGACTGGCCCTATATTGCCGAACGCGCAGAATTCGCTCGCTATCCGGGCAATTCCGTCCCCTGGCACTGGCATTCCGAAGTCGAGCTTTTCTACATGGAGCAGGGAGCGATTGACTATCGAACGCGCGCGGCTCATGAACACGTGCGCTTTGAGGAAGGGTCCGCCGGCTTTATCAACGGCGGCGTTTTGCACAGCACGCTGCAATCACCCAATTCGGCACCGGCCATTCAAATGTTGCATATCTTTCAGCCGTCGATGCTCGGCGATCCCGCGGGACGCCTTCAAAAGCGCTACATCAATCCTTTGCTGCAATGTCGAGGCGTCGATGTGCTCAAATGGTCGCCCACCAACCCCGACGATATGCCCTTTATCGATTTGCTAAAGAGTTCCTTTAACCACGACCTTCAACGGCCGCAGAACGAGATGGCGCTTCGGAATAGCTTGTCAGAGCTCTGGATTCAGATTTACGCCAAGGCCGAACCGCTCTTTTCCTCCGACAACGCCTCTTGGATGACCAGCCGCGACGTACAGTTCAAGGCAATCCTGGACTTTATCCGCGCAAACTATGCAGCCGCTGTAGATGTGCCCCAGATAGCATCTGCAGCCGGCGTAAGCGAAAGAGAGTGTTACCGCATTATCGAAGCTTGCGCAGGAACGACCCCGGCGGCATATCTGCGCGCATACCGCGTAAACCGTGCTTGCGAACTTTTGGCACACACCACGCGAACGGTCCAGACAGTCGCGCGCCAATGCGGCTTTGCGACAGCAAGCCATCTTGGCCAGGTATTTAAAGAACAAATGGGATGCACTCCTTCGAGCTATCGAGCAGCGAGGCAGAATCTCGATAGTACCAGGCAGAAATCCCGCTAGCCCTTCTTCTGTCACTGCATCAAACTTGCAGGCAAACAACGGATAGGAGCTACTATATGAAGTACTTTGACTATATCGTGTTTGACGTTGATGGGACATTGGCAGATACAGAAGAAAGCGTGCTGTCATCGCTTGGCCAGATTGTCCAAGAAGAAACCGGCAAAACGCTCCCCCGACACGAGCTTGAATTTGCCCTCGGCATACCCGGCAAGGATGCCCTTGAGAAACTTGGGATCTACTCACAGGCAACGCTGGATCGCTGGTGCCAAGTTGCCGCCAGCTTTAAAAGCACCATCAGCGTGTTTCCCGGCTTGCACGAAGTTATCGCAACACTCTCCGACAACGGCTGCAAACTTGGCATCGTCTCCTCACGTGCGCGCGACGAATACACAGACGAAATTGCACCCCTTGGCTTCGATAAGTATTTTGAGCACATCATCCTTGTCGAAGACACAACCGAACATAAACCCGCACCCGCTCCCATGCTCGAATATCTCCGGCGTACGGGCGCGAATCCTGGCAACGTCGTCTACGTTGGCGACACCGTCTACGACGAACAATGCGCAACTTCAGCAGGGGTCAGTTTTGCCAGAGCAGCATGGGGATCACACCAAGATATCCCAAATGCCACCTACAACCTCAAAACCCCCAACGACCTATTAACCCTAACAACCAAGTAACCCTCCCATCCCAAATTCGCAGTCCTAACGCCACAAGGGCGACGACCTCGAGAAGGTCAACTTGGGAGGGACGAGGGCTTAGTTCCCCAATCTTTCCGCAGGGGGCAAAATGCAACGTCTTATTTTTCCGACACTAACGCCACAAGGGCGATTGAGCAGGACGTTTTGGAAACTAAGTACGGGACCCGCCCAAACCGTCCGGTGGGATCAGAGTACCCTTGTTGTTACTCTGCTTTGCCCACGGAGTTGAGGTTGGTCATGCGGATCTTAACCAGCTCGGTGATCTCACGCATACCCTCCTTAGCCGGCTTCTTGGGATCGAAGCAGGCGGGGTTCTCGGCCATGTAGGCCATGAAGCCCTTGGTGTAGGCCTGACGCAGCTCGGTGGCGTAGTTAACCTTGCAGATGCCGTTCTTCACAGCCTCGGCAACCTGCTCATCGGGCACACCGGAGGTGCCGTGCAGAACCAGCGGCACGTCGACGGCGTCGCGGATAGCCTTGACCACGGACTGCTCGATGTGCGGATCGCTCGTGTACACACCGTGGCTGGTGCCAACGCCAATAGCGAGGGAGGTGCAGCCGGTGCGCTCGACGAACTCCTTGGCCTCGGCCGGATCGGTGTAGGGGCTCTCGCCCTCAACCGCGGGACCGTCGTCCTCCTTGCCGCCAACCTTGCCGAGCTCGGCCTCGACAGGCACGCCCATGGCACGGCCAGCATCGGCGACGGACTTGGTCAGGGCGATGTTGTCTTCGAAGGACTCGTGCGAGCCGTCGATCATGACAGAGGTGTAGCCGGTGCGGAAAGCCTGCATGCAGCGGTCATAGCCGTCGCCGTGATCGAGGTGCAGGGCAACGGGCACGGAAGCGCGCTCGGCGGCAGCCTTGACCATGCCGTAGAAGTAGTCCAGACCAGCGGTCTTGATGGTGCCCGGGGTGGTCTGCATGATGACGGGGGACTTGGTCTCCTCGGCAGCGGCCAGAACGGCCATAACAAACTCGAGGTTCTCGACGTTGAACGCGCCAACGGCGTAATGACCGGCCTGAGCGTCCTTGAGCATCTTTTCGGTGGTAACAAGTGCCATGAGCGTTTGCTCCTCTCCCTCGCCCGCATCTGGACATCGGGCGTAGTTGTTCACAAGGCGTTTTACCTTGCGTTTTGCTGCGTTCATTGTATGAAATTCAGCGGCTTTGCACGCGCGAGATATTGAGCCGATGCAGGTCAATACAGTCATTTTTGAAAAGCAAACGGAAGAAATTTAAGCCGAGTGAACATGTTCGATATTGAATTTTGGGCGTTCAGCGTCTTTCTTTTATAGAAAAGATAAGTAATCGAAAGGTATTTTCTTACTCAAAAAGAAAATGAACGAAAATAGAGTCAACACAATTCCTGCAAATTTCAGACGATGATGGAGCAAATATGGCCCACGCAACAACCCGAGCTTTCGCCGACGAGCGTCGTTCCGCCATTTTGGAAATGCTCGATCATAATGCCTCGGTGCAGGTAGCAGAAATCGCCCAGACCTTTGGCGTGTCCTCCGTCACCGCCCGCGCCGACCTTGACGCGCTCGCCGAAGCAGGCAAGCTGCGCCGCACACATGGTGGTGCCGTATCGCTCCACAAACGCCTAACCGTTTCCACTCAGGATCGCCGCATCAATGTCAACGTCGCCGCCAAGCAGGCCATCGCACAAAGCGCCATGCAGCTGGTCCGCGACGGAGACACCTTGCTCGTTGACTCAGGCACTACGGCACTCGAGTTTGTCCGTCTGCTGGACCAGCGCGACGGCATCACCGTCATCACAGCCGACATCACCATTTCGGATTACATCGACGAGAGCATGCCCTCGGTCGATGTCGTCATGCTGGGTGGGGCGCTGCGCAAAGGTCATCGTTATCTCTATGGCCCGCTCACCATGCAGGCACTTCAAACGGTTCACGCAGATCTTGCCGTCATGTGTCCCGGTGCCTTTGTCCCCCGCTGCGGCTTTACCACCGACTTTCCCCAGATGGCAGAAACCAAAACGGCCATGATCGCCGCCGCCCGTCAAAACGTCGCCCTTATGGACGCCAGCAAGGTCAACGGACGCGGCATGTACCGCTTTGCCGAGCTTGCCGATGTCGACACCGTCGTGATGGACCGCGACCCCGACGATGCCGTTGCCACCTCAATCGACGAGATCGCCGACGACGCACGCCCGAACCTCATCATCGCCAGCGCTTAAAAGCAAAAACCACCACAAAGGTGCCTGGCCCCTTTGTGGTGGTTTGCGCGTCAAAAGTGAACGTATTGCTACTTGGCAAGTTCGTCGGCAAGGGCCTCGATCTGAGCGCGCGAGGCGTCGTTGAGCGAACCCAGGACGGTCACCTTGTTCTGCGCCAGGGTGATGTCCTTCATGCCCTCGAGCTCCTTGGTCATAACCTTGGCAGCGGTGGGCGCCCAGGAGCCGGCCTCAACGAGCGCCACCGTACGGTTCTGATAGGCGTGCTCGGCAAGCGTGTGAATAAAGGTGCTCATGAACGGGAAGATCTCGCCCTGATAGGTGATGGAGGCGAGCACCAGACGGTCATAGCGGAACGCATCCTCAACGGCCTCGGCCATGTCGTCGCGAGCCAAGTCAAAGACGGAAACCTTCTGGCCGCGGGCCTCGAGCGCAGATGCAAGCTCCTCAACGGCGGCCTTCAGATGGCCGTACACGCTCGCATAGGCAATCGTGATGCCCTCGTCCTCGGGCTGATAGCTCGACCAGGTGTTGTAGGTGTCGAGGTAATAGCCCAGATTCTCGGTAAGAACAGGACCATGGAGCGGACAGATGATCTGGATATCCAGATCGGCGGCCTTCTTGAGCACGGTCTGCACGAATTTGCCGAACTTACCGACGATGCCAAAGTAGTAGCGGCGCGCTTCGCAAGCCCAGCCTTCCGGGTCCTCGATGTCGTTGGCGCCGAACTTGCCAAAGCCGTCGGCACTAAAGAGCACCTTGTCGGTGGACTCGTAGGAGAAGATCACCTCGGGCCAGTGCACGTTGGGGGCGCCGACAAACGTTAGGCTGTGGCCACCCAGGTCGAGCACGTCGCCCTCTTTGACGACCATCTTACGCTCGGGGTAGTCGGTGCCAAAGTAGTTGACCATCATGCGGAAGGCGCCCATGCTGGCCACAATCTGTGCCTGGGGGTAGCGCTCCATAAAGGCGGCGATACCGGCGGAGTGATCGGGCTCCATGTGATGGACGACCAGGTAGTCAGGCGTACGGCCGTCGAGCGCGGCCTCGAGGTTGCCGAGCCATTCGTCGACAAAGCCAGCGTCAACCGAATCGGCGACAGCGATTTTATCGCCCAAGATAACATAGCTGTTGTATGCCATGCCGTTCTCGGACACGTCGTACTGGCCCTCGAACAGGTCAATGTCGTGATCGTCGACACCGATGTAGCGGATATCCTTGGTGATCTCCATCAGGCAAAGCCTCCTAGATAGACAAAAGAACCCGTCTATCATAACACTCGCCTTCATAGCCACGGCTATCTGTCAGCATCCTTATCGATTGGAATTTAGGCGGAATATACCGCCGTTTACCTGCACAAACTATGAGCGCGATATCGCCGTGCTATGTCGAATAATGAGTTGGCCGGGAATACGAATGGCAACGGTTTTGCCCGCCGTACCCGCCTCGGGAACCGCATGCTCGAACACCTCGCGTCCGCGCTGATGTAGATCGAATCGCACGGTCGTGAGCTCGTTGTGTGCTACAAAATCATCAAGCGAATCATCGACGCCCACCACGCTTACGTCCTCGGGCACGCGCAGACCGCTATCGCGCAGCGCGGCAATCGCGCCATTTGCCATCTGGTCGTTTGCCGCATAGATCGCCGTCATAGTGCGGTCGTGCTCGGCCAGATATCTGCCGGCTTCGTAACCGCTGTTGGCAGACCAGTCTCCCTCGAGCGGCGCATGCGGCTGAATGTGTTTACGCTCGAGCGCATCCTGCCAACCGGCGCGACGAAATTGCTCGTCGACTGAGAACGACGGGCCGCCGATATAGCGAATCTGCTCGTGCCCCAGCTCAAACAGATGATCCATGAGCAACAGCGAGCAGCCGTAATGGTCGGAATCGACCGTGGTCACCCGCGGGTGCGCGTACATGGTAACGATGACCGTGCCAATGCCCGGCAGTGGATCAAACGTCTCAAAATCGGGCGCCATGCGGCTCATGCCGATGATGATGCCGTCCACCGGCAATGCGGCCATACGACGCGTGGCCTCGGCAAGCGAAAACTCCTCGGTCTTGGACATCTCGACCAGCGTGATGGCGCAATTATGCTCACGAGCAGCGCTGGCGATGCCGTCGATCATTGAGAGGTTGCCAAACTTGGTGACATCGTTGATGCATAGGCCGACCGAATGGTAACGGCCGTCGCGCAGCGAGCGACCGGCATAACTCGGACGAAAGCCGAGCTCTTGCATAGCGGCCTGCACGCGCTGGCGCGTCTGCTCGTTAACGTTGGGCAAGCCGTTGGCGACGCGCGAAACCGTCTGCTGCGAAACGCCAGCAGCGCGGGCGACGTCGGCCATGGAGACCGGACGCGTACCTGTATCGTTGGACGGGCGCCTTGCCACAGGATCACCTTCACCCTTGCGAGATCTGAATAGCGTGAATGCCGGCCCGGGCAGAAATACATCCCGCGCCGAGGCCCGCTATCGTCGGACGCATGTTAACGTACTCTACTTTTTCTATCTGCATCTCTTCTGCTTTATAAGTCCATACGGCAGTACCGTTCACGGCTGAATTTCTACCGATTACCAGATTCTCAAAAAGTGACAAGCGATGTGTTATGAGTACGTTAACATAGCCCGTAACGTGCGGTATCGTGAACACTTGGTTCATGCCGCTTCAAGTTGTTAACGTACTCATAACGACGCAAAACCCACCCGTGCGCGCCAAGGAAAGGACCCCCATGACCACCCCCGACGAAAAGACATTCGCCATGCTCACCAAGCTGTTCGAGGAGGAGTTTGGCCCCATCGGCGACCGCCAGGTGCTCTACGTGCACGCGCCCGGCCGTTCCGAGATCAGCGGCAACCACACCGACCACGAGGGCGGCCACGTTATCGCCGGCTCGCTCGATGTCGCCGTCGACGGCATCGCCGTGGCAACCGATTCCAACAAGGTTCGCGTCGCCGACGAGGGCTATCCTACGTTTGAGATCACGCTCGACACGCTGGATATTCAAGAGTCCGAGAAGGGCACGTCCGCAAGCCTCGTCCGTGGTATGGCCCACGAGATTGCAGCGCTTGGTGTTGAGCCCAAGGGCTTCGACTTCGCCTTTACTTGCTCCGTCCCTTCGGGCGGCGGCCTATCCAGCTCCGCTGCCGTCGAGGCCGCGTACGGTCGTGCCATGGAAACCCTCTGGGGCGCACCCGCCATCGAGCCTGTCGCGCTCGCCCAGATGAGCCAGCGCACCGAGAACAACTATTACGGCAAGCCCTGCGGTCTTATGGATCAGGCAGCCGTGTGCCTGGGCGGCCTTGCCTACATGGACTTTGAGGACCAGGCTCAGCCTAAAACCCAGAAGCTCGAGCTCAACTTTGAGGATCACGGCTATGCGCTTGTGCTCGTTAAAGTAGGCGCCGACCACGTGGCCGCCACCGACGACTACGCCGCCGTTCCCCGCGAGATGCAGGATGTTGCCGCCGAGTTTGGCAAGGCACGACTGTGTGAGGTAAACGTTGCCGACTTTGACGCCAAGCTCCCCGAGCTGCGTGCCAAGCTGGGCGACCGTGCCTGCCTGCGCGCCGTTCACTACTGGTACGAGAACGGCCTGGTCGACAAGCGCTGGGCAGCTCTGAACGCCGGCGACATCGACCAGTTCCTGGTCCTGACGCGCGAGTCCGGCGCCAGCTCCGCCATGTACCTGCAGAATGTCGTCGCCAAGCTGGGCTCCGAGCAGCCTTCCATGTATGCCCTGGCGCTGGCCGAGCACGTGCTCGACGGCCGCGGCGCCGTCCGTATCCACGGTGGCGGCTTTGGTGGCACCATCCAGGCCTTCGTGCCGCTCGAGCTCGTCGACACCTTTATCACCAAGATGAACAGCTGGCTGGGCGAAGGCTCTGCCCGCCACTACGCAATTACTGACAAGGGGGCTTACGCGGCATGGCTGTAATGACCGACGTGCGCGAGGCTGCGCAGGGCCTTATCGAATATGCCATCCACCGATCGATGATCGGACAGGACGACCGCATCTGGGCCTACAACACCATTCTGGAGTGCATCGGCACTACGGGTCCCGCGCTCGACATGACCTGGGCGCTGCAGAACGAGAAGCTCTCGCTCTTGCACCCTGATACGCTCCCCGATTTTGACCTGGAGGGCACGCTTGCCGCGCTTTCCGAGGCCGCCGTTGCCAACGGTGCCGCCGAGGACACGGCATCGGGCCGCGACCGCATCGCCATGCGCATCATGGGCGCTCTCATGCCGAGGCCTTCGGTTGTAAACGAGGAGTTCAACGGCCGCATGGGCGTCAACGAGCCCCGCGCCGCGACCGACTGGTTCTATGGTCTGTGCTGTGACGCCGGTTACGTGCGCCGCGCCGCCATCGCGCGCAATATCAAATGGAGCACCCCCACCAACTGGGGCGATCTTGAGATCACTATCAACCTGTCCAAGCCTGAGAAGGACCCGCGCGATATCGCCGCGGCAGGTGTAGCCAAGAACACGGGCGAGAAGTATCCCGCCTGCCAGCTCTGCATCGAAAACGAGGGCTATCCCGGACGCTCCGCCGCAGCCGACGGCGGCACTCACCCCGCCCGCCAGAATCTGCGCGTTATCCCCATCCAGCTCGACGGCGAGCGCTGGGGTTTCCAGTACAGCCCGTACGCGTACTTTAACGAGCACTGCATTGCCATGAGCTCCGAGCATCGCCCGATGCACGTGGACCGCAAGGGTCTGACCTGTCTGCTCGACTTTGTCGACCTGTTCCCGCACTACTTTATTGGCTCCAACGCCGACCTGCCCATCGTGGGCGGCTCGATTCTTTCGCACGACCACTTCCAGGGCGGTGCGCACGAGTTCCCCATGATGCATGCCGCCGAGGTCTCGCAGTTTAGCGTGCCCGGATTTGATCAGGTTAGCGGTACCGTGCTGCAGTGGCCGCTCTCGGTGCTGCGCCTGCGCTCGCATGACCGCGCCCAGCTGCTCGACGCTGCCGAGAAGATTATCCTCGCCTGGCGCGAGTGGACCGATGAGTCTGTGGGCGTCATCGCGTACACAGCCGATGGCGTGGCGCACAACACCGTGACGCCCGTCATCCGCCGCGTCGACTCTCGCGGAAATGCCGACGGCGAAATCTACGAGGCCTACCTGGCGCTTCGCTGCAATATCACGACCGACGAGCACCCGCTAGGCGTTTTCCACCCGCATGCCGAGTACCACCACATTAAGAAGGAGAACATCGGCCTGATCGAGGTCATGGGCCTGGCCATTCTGCCGCCGCGCCTGGTTCCCGAGCTTGGCGCTGTCCGTGAGCATCTGCTGGCAGCCAAGGTCGATGCCAGCTACGATCTTGCCGGTGCGCT
This sequence comes from uncultured Collinsella sp., assembly GCA_900545445.1. Classification (GTDB taxonomy): domain Bacteria; phylum Actinomycetota; class Coriobacteriia; order Coriobacteriales; family Coriobacteriaceae; genus Collinsella. The sequence goes on from UQZH01000002.1 coordinate 29,839, forward strand.
CGAGGGCGATGATCTTTGTCGCAGCCATGCCGCGTGGGCCGAGGACGTCTTTGCTCGCCGCGCCGACGAGCTTACGGCGGATAACGCCATCGATATCCTGCACGAGGAGGTCGGCGTGGTGTTTGGCCACGTGCTCGACAACGCCGGCGTCTTTAAATGGGACGAGGCCGGCCGCGCCGCCCAGCAGCGCTTCATCGACTCGCTGTAGCACGCGAGCTCGAACGCACGCACTTAACAAATAGCGCCTACACGACCACGGTGCCCGCCGGCAACATCGCCGACGGGCGCCGTTTTCTGATGCAAGGGTAGCTAATTTGCACCAAAACAAGGAGTGTTCCAAACTGCCGGCAGAGAAGGAACGTTCCCAGGTGCCGACCTAAACTCCCACATTATTCGATGGAAAAACGTGGTTGCCTCACACATTATTCGATGGAAAAACGTGGTTTACTCCCACATTTTTCGATGGAAAGACCAAGACGGTCTTATACTAACCATGATCGTTAGGAGGCAGTATGCAGCGACAGCTAATGGACGAACTCATCGCTTGGAAATCTAGGGCAAACCGCAAGCCCCTCCTGCTTAAGGGGGCCCGCCAGACGGGAAAAACCTGGCTTCTTAACGAATTCGCAGGCCAGCAGTATCAAAACGTCATCCGCTTTGACTTTATGCTCGAACCGGGCGCACGTTCGCTGTTCGACGGAAGCCTTGACCCCAAACGCATCATCTCCCAGATAGAGCTCCTGCACGGCCAGACTATAACGCCGACAGACACGCTCATCATCTTCGACGAAATCCAAGAGGCACCGCGTGGCATCACCTCGCTCAAATACTTCAACGAGCTGGCGCCGGAATACCATATCGTGGCAGCCGGCTCCTATATGGGGCTCGCGCTCCGACGCGAAAACGAGTCGTTCCCCGTCGGCAAGATCGACCAGCTCACCATGCGCCCCATGGGGTTTGTTGAGTTCGTTCGTGCCGTCGATGGCGATCCACTCGCAGATGCCATCCTTGCCGCAGACATGGACCTGCTGGCGAACGTTTCCGAAAAGCTCGAGCGCCTGCTCAAGGAATACCTCGTTGTCGGTGGCATGCCAGAAGTTGTCTCCGCTTTCGCCGCCTCCCACGATTTCATCGAGGCCCGCAGGCTTCAGCAGCAAATCATCGAAGCTTATGAATCCGATTTTGGCAAGCATGCGCCAGCCCGCATCGTCGAGCGCATGAGGCTGGTTTGGGAATCCCTTCCCGGCCAGCTCGCAAAGGAAAACAAGAAGTTCGTCTACGGCGCGCTTCGTCCCGGGGCGCGCGCACGCGATTTTGAGGAAAGCCTCCAGTGGCTCATGGACTATGGAATCGTTCATAAGGTACCACGTGTTTCCGCCCTAAGAGCACCGCTCACAAGCTACGAGGATCTCTCGGGCTTCAAGCTGTTCTGCATCGACACCGGCATCCTCGGAGCACTCTCCGGCCTCTCGCCGGCCATTGTTCTGAACGGGCCCGCTGTTTTTACGGAGTTCAAAGGCTCGCTGACCGAGCAATACGTCGCACAGGAGCTTTTGCTCCAAGGCAAAACTCCCGCGTATTGGTCATCCTCTTCCGGCAATGCAGAGACTGACTTTGCCATCGACCATGCGGGGATCGTGCTTCCGCTCGAGGTCAAGGCGGCAGAGAATCTCAAAGCAAAGAGTCTGAGGATTGCCTGCGAGAAGTTCAAGCTCGAGCGCTGCGTGAGAACATCGTTAGCGGCATATAGAGACGAGGGCACGCTCGTCAACATTCCGCTCTGGGAGATTGGGCAAATCGACAAGCTGGCATAGGCGCTGTGGAGGGGGTGCCCCGTAAGGAGTGTCCCAAACTGCCGGCAGAAAAGGAACGTCCCTCTCTGCCGCATTCCCGAAGCAAGGTAACGCCGATGTTTTGGCAACGGCAGCGAGCGGGTCGCATTTGAGACAAGGTGACGTGAAACGAAAGGGCGCTGACCTTCTGGTCGCGCCCTTGAAGTTGAACGTCAGATTGCCCAAATGCGGCCCGCGCAGCGTCGGCAGGTTACGGCGTTTGGTAATACGCCGTAACTCAACGCCGTAACTCTACAGCTCCGTTACTTCAACGTTGTTGAAGATCTCGTCCCAGCGGTCCATGACCAGGTGGCCGGTCTTGGGATCCATGGCGTTGAGCTTGCCGCAGGTATTGGCGGTCTTGAGCACCGTGACATCGTCGGCACCAGCAGCAATGGCATGCGCAAAACCGGCGATGGTCGAGTCGCCGGAACCCGTCGCGTTCACAGCCGCAATCGCGGGCGTCTTGGCGCGGAACGCGCGGCCCTCATGGAAGCCCACCGAACCGGCAGCGCCCATCGAAACGACAACCCAGGGAATACCGGCAAAGCGGTCATCGGCGGCAAGCGCCTCGCGCAGGGCATCGACATCATCGGTCGTAAAGGACGTACCCAGCAGGCCGTTAATCTCGGTCAGGTTGGGCTTTACGAGCTCAGGCTTAGCGTCGGACTCCAGCGCGGCCTCCAGCGATGCACCCGAGGTGTCGAGCAGCACCTTGGCGCCCGCCTCCTCGGCGATCTTGACGAGCTCGGCATAGTAGCCGGCATCGACGCCACGCGGCAGCGAGCCCGAAAGCGTCACAACGTCCGCCTTCGCTGCAAGCTCGGCAAACTTGGCCGTAAAGGCCTCGAGCTCGGTCGGGGCGATCTGCGGGCCGCTCTCCAGCAGCTCGGTCTGATTACCCTCGTGCAGAATATTCAGGCAAATGCGCGTCTCACCGGCGATGGGCACAAAGTCGTTCTTGACGCCGTCGGCATCCATAAGCTCGGCCATATAGGCACCCATGTGGCCGCCGAGCAAACCGGTCGCGAGCACATCGTCGCCCAACTGCAGCAGAACACGGCTCACGTTGAGGCCCTTGCCGCCAGCGGTCTTTTCGGGCGTCACACGGTTAACATCGTCAATGATCAGCTTGTCGAGCTGATAGCGCGTATCAATCGACGGGTTCATGGTAACGGTCAGAATCATGTTGAACTCCTGTTCCGGGGCGGCATGACCCGCCCCAAACATACGATAACTCGTTAAAGGATCTCGATCTCAAAGCCGCGGGTGACGGTCTCTCCCGGCTTGGCCACCAGGCAGCCACGCTTGTGCTCCAGGATATCGTCCTCGTCGGAGCAGGTGGACAGACCACCCCACGGTTCAACAGCCACAAAGTCGCCCTCGGGCTTGCTCCACACAATCAGGTACGGCATATCGGGGAACGTCAGGCGCACGCCCTTGTCCTCGGTTTTCTTGGTAAACGTAGACACACGGCTCTCGAGCACGTCGAAGATGGTCTCCGCAAAGTCGAAGAGCTCGTGGGTAAGCGGCAGGTCGTGGCCAACCATCGGGTTTTTGCTGCGATGCTCAACATCGATCAGGCCCGTCGAGGGAACGGCGGTACAGAGCTCTGCCGCCTCACGCTGCTCAAATCGAAGCTCGTAATCGTCGTAGGACTCGCCCTCGTCGAGCGGGCACCTAAAGCCGGGGTGACCGCCCACAAAGAACGGCATGTCCTCGGTCCCCTCGTTGGTCACCTCGTACGAAACGGCGACCTTTGCCGCCTCAATCGTGTAGCGTGCAACGATCTTAAACGGATACGGATACTGCTCGAGCAGCTCGGCGTGGTCGGCAGAGCTTAGGCTCAGCGCGACCATGCTGTCGCCCTGCTCCTCGAGCTTCCACTCCTGCTTGCGGGCAAAGCCGTGACGGGCAAGCTTGACCTCGCGGCCGCCCATGGTCATCGCACGGCCGTCACGAAGACCGCCGCAGATCGGGAAGCAAATGGGTGCCTGACCCGACCAGACCGACGGATCGCCCTGCCACAGGTACTCGCGACCGTTGGCTTTAATCGAAGTGAACGATCCGCCAGCCGTGCTCAGTGCCACGCGAACAGAACCGTTATCAAGAACAAACTCCATAGGAGCCTTCCCTTTCTTACGCCAGCCCGCCGAGTCAATGGGCTGATAGAAAACCGGCCCGCGCCCCATCACAGAAACGCGAGCCGTCAACGGACTAGTTAATTACGCCGGATACCCGCTAATCATGGTATTCGCCGCGGTCCCACTTCTCGAGGAACTCGTCAAAGAAGTGCGGGTCAGCCTGAGCCTCGGCGTCGGCCTTATTGCAGGCATCGATCTTGGCGATCAGGGCATCGTGCTCGGGGGTCTTCTCGTAGGGCTCCTCCAGGAAGGCAAGCATGATATCGGCCATCAGGAACTCGCCGGTGATCTTGCCGCCAAAGCCCACGATGTTGGCGTTGAGCTCGCGACGAGCGTACAGGGCAGAGGTCATGTCGCGAACCAGGGCACAGCGGGCGCCGGGAACCTTGTTGACGGCGTTGGTGATGCCAATGCCGGTGCCGCACAGGGCCACGCCAAAGTCGGCCTTGCCGCTGGCAACAGCCTCGCCCACGGCCTTACCGTAGATGGGATAGTGCGTACGGGTGTGGCTGTAGGTGCCGCAGTCGAGCACCTTGTAGCCAGCCTGCTCCAGGCGGTCGGCCAGATAGATCTTCTCGTCCGTAACGATATGGTCGCAACCGATTGCGATGGTCTTCTTCATCAGAACGTCCTTTCGTCTGAATTCACAAGTTGAGGTAGAAGTTCGAGTTCTCGGTGGCTCTCGTTAGGCCATCTTGTTGAGCATGTCGACACGGATCTGGTGACGGCCGCCGGCGTACTGGGCGCGCAGGAACTCGCGGGCGATCTTCTTGGCGACCTCGGTGCCCACAACGCCCGGGCCCATGGTGACCATGCGCGAGCCGTTGTGCTCGCGGGTCATGTAGGCGGAACGCTCGTCGGAAATGTTGGCGACGACCATGCCCTTGATCTTGACGGCGGCCATATAGGAGCCGACGCCGTACTTATCGAATGCAAAGCCCTGGGAATCCTTGTGCTCCAGCAGGTCCTTGGCAACGGCGGTCGCGGAATCGACAAAGTCCGCGGCAGGGGTCTCGGAATAGTCGACGACCTCGTGACCGTCGGCGATGAGCATCTCCTTGATGGACTCCTTCATCGACATACCGTCGGCATCGGAAGCGATTACAACCCTCATGACATCCTCCTTGAGAGATACGCAGGTGCGTAGTTTCTGTTTGGAAGTGTTGAATCGCGTTCAGGTCCGGGCATCTGAATGTGCGGTTCTTCACTGTTCATGTTTATTTGAACACATTCGAACAGTAACTGCAACAACTATTTGTTTATCTTTGTTCTTTTTTGAACAAATACCGTTCTCAGATGATTGCTGACCGTTTGGACCAGGCGCGGACGTAGCGACCATGTGTTCAACAAACAAAAGGGCGGCCGAGAACTCGTCTCGGCCGCCCTTCTTACGGTTGATCTTCCAAGGATCGCTTTGCCGCCTACTCAGACTGCCCGCTCTTCTTGGCATGTCTGGACGGAGCGCTCAAGAAACGACCCGTCAGATAGTTCGCGGGACCGGAGATATCGATCCCCAGTAGCACGTGTCCTAGCCACAGAAACGCCACGAGCACCAGCAGCGGGATAACACACGAGGTCACGATCATCACGATGACGCCTTCGATGAGGTCGGTCACCTGCTGCACGATCTCGTCGGTCATCTGCTTGGCACCACTGGTTACCGACGTAACAAGGCTCGATGCCCCATCGGTCAACTGCTCGAGCACGTTTTTGGACTCCGTGGCCTCGGATTTTTTCTTGTTCGATTTTGAGCTGGTCTCGGCTGACTTGTCCGTGGTGTCGGCTGCGTCCGCAGCCTTTTGCTCAGCTTGCTCAATACTTACGCGATACGTTTCATCGACCTTCTGCGACACCCATACGCTCGCGGGTACGAGCGCCATGCCGATCACGGCAACCACCAGCACGCGTGTCGCCACACGGCGCAGGACGGCGCTCGTACTCCAGCGCCCGTGAATGCCGAGCGACACCGCAAAGAGCACCAACGCAAACGGGATTAAGATGCCTAAGCCAACCGACCACAAAATCGTGAGCAAATATTTCTCTAGGTATAGCACGGCAAGCACGATACCAAGGTTGCCTGAAAGCTGTGCGAGCTGCTCGGCGACCGGCGTTCCCGTATCACCAGGCAGCGCGGTAATGCCCGCAGACAGCGCCACGCACGAGGTCGTGAGCGCCAATACGTTACCTTTCTTTTGATCGATGACCTCGATGGTAGAGTCCCAAGTTTTGGTATCGGCGAAATGCGGTCGCGCTACAAAGCCCGACAGCAACGCCAGCACCACGAGCGCAACGATGATACCGATCTGCAGCTTTTTGTTTGCGCACACGACATCGGACAGGCTGGGCTGCAACTCTGTTACCGTCGTGTGCTCGGTTATCTGGACAGGACGCCCATGAGCCATCTCGTGCGCGCCTCTTTTTTGTATTGACCCGTTATCCGGCATTTGGATACCTCCTCAGTCCGGCGTTTAATGCGAAAGGAAGTATACCCACCGAGCATAAATCGAACGGGAGGACGAACGGAGCGCACCAAGACTGTCCCCAATGACTATCTCCGGATGAGTTGCGGTGGAATAGGGATTGTTTTGTGCCCGCCGGCCCCTATTCAGTCCCTATTTCACCGTAACTTGAAGGAGAACAGAAAAAGCCCTGTCGCGGGTAGCGGCAGAGCTTTTGGAAGGGGACTTGGTTGTGCGGGCTCGTTAGGCGAGCTTGGCCTCGAGCTCGGCGATGCGCTTGTAGGCATCGATGGTAAAGCGGGCCTGCTTCTCCAGGATCATGGTGGTCATGAGAGTGTCCTGAGCGTGAGCCATGATGAAGGTCATCTCCATCTCGCCGCCGCCGGCCTCCTGCGAAAGCAGCTTGGTCTGCGTGTCGTGGGCACCGATGAGCGCATCGCTGGCATCCTTGTGCAGCTGCTCGGCCTTCTCAAAGTCACCCTCGCGAGCAGCATCGAGCGCTGCAAGCAGATCGGTCTGGGCGTCACCTGCGTATGCGACAATCTCGAATCCAACCATCGAGATTTCTTCTTTGGTTGCCATGTTGCGTTCCTTTCACATATGAACCAATGGAGAGCATCGCGTCCGGGCATACGCGCTGCGTTGTGTATGACAGAAACAATAACATTCAAACAAAAAAGAACAGCGCAAAACGTAATTTCGAGCTATGAACGGTCACTTTTCGCCTGTGAACGGTTTTTAAACCAATCTGAACAATATCGAACACAATTAGCGGCAACCCAAACAGACCTGCGCCCTAGCGTACATCGCGCACCGTATCGCCCTCGACGAGCACGCCCGGAAACAGCATGTGCTCCACACCGGGTGCAACGCCCTCGGCGCCGGCAATCTTGTCGACCGCCCACATGCCGACGCGCTTGTTGTCAAAGCGCACCGTAGTCAGGCGACAATCGGGCACGATATCGCCCAGGCTGTCGTCAACACCCGCCACGCTCACGTCCTCGGGCACGCGCTTTCCGCGCGACTCGAGTCCGCGAATGCAGCCGTAGGCCATGGCGTCGTTGGAGGCATAGATGGCAGTACAGGTCGGATCATCCGCCAGGGCCTGACCTGCGGCATATCCGCTCTGCGCCGTCCAATCGCCACGGATAAGTCGCGGTGGCTCAATGCCATGCGCGCGCAATGTCTCGCGCCAGCCTTCCTCGCGCCGCATGCCCGAAAGCGAGCGCTCGGGACACGAGACAAAATGCACGGTCTTGTGCCCCCGCTCCAGCAAGTACTCGACCACCTGGCGCGAGCAATCGAACTGGTCGTTATCGACCGTTGAACAGAGCGGGTGCTCCAACATCGTAACGAGCACCGTCTGCATGCCGGGCAGCGGCTCGAAAGTGCCAAAATCCGCCGGCATGCGATTCATGATCACAACCATACCGTCCACTGGCAGTGCGCTCATGCGTGACGATGCGCTCTCGAGGGTATACGGATTCCCGTCTACTTTAGTGAGGGTGATGGCATAGCCGTGCTTATCGGCGGCGGCGGCAAAGCCCTCCATACGGTCGAGGTTGCCAGTACCGGTAATGTTGAACATGGCGACGCCGACGGTCTTAAACTTGCCGCGGCGCAGCGATCGACCGGCAAAATTGGGGCGATACCCCAGCTCGCGCATGGCGGCACGCACGCGTTCCTTGGTCTCGGGGCGCACGCTGGGCGAATCGTGCACGGTGCGCGAGACCGTCTGCTCCGAGACGCCCGCGAGGCGCGCTACGTCTTTGACGGATACCGATTTTTTAACAGCGGCCATAGGTCGATCTTTCTATGTCAACGATGCCATTGGTGGCACCTTGCGCAGTCATTTTTAACGCCTTCAAGTATATCCAACGCCTCCCCCACCATACGCTCACCACCCAAAACCTACCGTTCACCGACATTTTTGCTTCCCCGAACGGCTTTTGTCGACCAAATGTTAACGTTGCCATTGCGCAAATACAGAGCCACCGGGCGGCTCAAACGTTTACGCATAAGGAATCGACGGTTCGCAGGCACAGGAACCACCGGTTCGCGTCTTTTTTTGTGTCGCAAAATGGCAACGTCAACATTTTGGCAACCGAACGCCAAAAGCTACCATCGTTGCTAACCCACCGACTCTTAGGAGCATTGCATGGAGCAACTCATCGCCATCATCGAAAAGGGCCAGCCCTTTTTCAACGCGATCGCCCGCAACAAGTACCTCAAGGCGATCCGCGACGGCTTTATCTCCGTCATCCCCATCATCATCTTCTCGTCCATCTTCTGCCTGGTAGCCTCGGTTCCCAACATCTGGGGTTTCTACTGGCCCGATGACATCAACAACGCCCTGTGGAAGTGCTACAACTACTCCATGGGCATCCTGGCCATCGCCTGCGCCGCCACCACGGCCAAGCATTTCGCCGACGCTCAGAACCGCGATCTGCCCAAGAACAACCAGATCAACTTTATCTCGTGCATGTGCGCGGCCATCATCGGCTTCTTGCTCCTTTCGAGCGACACCATTGCCACGGACGCCGCCAGCGGCTTCAACACTACCTACCTTGGTTCCAAAGGCCTGCTGACCGCTTTCATCGCTGCGTTTGTGACCGGCATCATCTACAAGTTCTTCATTAAGCGCAACATCACCGTCAAGATGCCCGAGCAGGTTCCGCCCAACATCTCGCAGACCTTTAAGGACATCATCCCCTTCTCCGTCTGCATCACCGTCTTTTGGGTCTTTGACATCGCCTTCCGCGCTGCTTTTGGCTTCTGCTTTGCCCAGGGCGTCATCCAGGTGTTCCAGCCCCTGTTCACCGCTGCCGACGGCTACATCGGCCTCGCTGTGATCTACGGCGCTATGAGCCTGTTCTGGTTCGTCGGCGTCCACGGCCCCTCGATCGTCGAGCCCGCCATCGCCGCCGCCCTCGTTGCCAACATGACCGACAACCTGGCTGCGTTCCAGGCCGGCCAGCACGCTTCCGCTGTCCTGACCCAGGGTGCCCAGTACTTCGTCGTCTGCATGGGCGGCACCGGCGCCACGCTCGTCCTGGTCTTTATGTTCTGCTTCCTGGCCAAGTCTCAGGAGATGCGCGCCGTCGGTAAGGCCGCCATCGTCCCCGTCTGCTTTGCCGTCAACGAGCCGCTGCTGTTCGCCGCGCCCATCGTGCTCAACCCCGTCTTCTTTGTCCCGTTTGTCTTTGCCCCGATCGCCAACATCTGGATCCTCAAGATCTTTATCGACTTCTTGGGCATGAACGGCTTTATGTACACCCTGCCTTGGACCGTCCCCGGCCCCATCGGCACCATCATGGGCCTGGGCTTCCAGCCGCTCGCTTTTGTGATGCTCGCCCTTATCCTGGTCGTCGACTTCGTTCTGTACTACCCGTTCTTCCGTGCCTATGACGCCCAGAAGTGCGCCGAGGAGGCCGAGATCTCCCAGGAGGAGCTCGCCGCCAAGAACGCCGAGAAGGCCGCCAAGCTCAACGATGCCTTCCAGGGCAAGGCTGACGCCAAGAGCGTTGCCGCCGGCGCTGCTGCCGAGGCCGTGAAGGCCGACTCCCCCGCCGCTTCCGCAGCACCCGCTGCCGAGACAACGACCGCCAGCGACCTCAACGGCAAGCGCGTGCTCGTGCTCTGCCAGGGCGGCGGAACCTCGGGCCTGCTCGCCAACGCGCTGGCCAAGGCCGCCAAGGAGCGCGGCATTAACCTCGAGACCGCTGCCGAGGCCTATGGCAACCACGTGGACATGCTCCCCGACTTTGACCTGGTCGTCCTGGCCCCGCAGGCCGCAAGCTACCTGGCCGACCTGCAGAAGGACTGTGAGCGCGTGGGCAACAAGTGCGTCGCCTGCCGTGGCAAGCAGTACATCGAGCTCTCCCAGAACGGCGACAAGTCTCTCGCCTTCGTGAGTGAGCAACTTTCGAAGTAAGTAACGCCCAGGGCCAGCCGACCATCCAAGACCGGCTGGCCCTTCGATTTAGACGATTGGATCATCATGTCCGTTAATCCTGCTAGCGTCACCAACCCGCCCGCGCAGTTTCCCGAGGACTTTGTCTTTGGCGGCGCCACCGCTGCCTACCAGGTAGAGGGCGAGACCCGCACTCACGGTAAGGGCAAGGTTGCCTGGGACGACTTTCTGGAGGCCCAGGGGCGCTTCTCCCCCGATCCCGCTTCGGACTTCTACAACCAGTACCCCGTCGACCTGGAGCTGTGCGAGGAGTTCGGCATCAACGGCATTCGCCTCTCCATCGCCTGGAGCCGCATCTTCCCCAACGGCACCGGCGAAATCAACCCCGAGGGCGTCCAGTTCTACCACGATCTCTTCGCCGAGTGCCACAAGCACCACGTTGAGCCGTTCGTCACGCTGCATCACTTTGACACGCCGCTTCCCCTCTTTGAGAAGGGCGACTTCCTCAACCGCGAGACCATCGACGCCTTTGTGGACTTTGCCACCTTCTGCTTTAAGGAGTACGCCGACCAGGTGACCTACTGGTTCACCTTTAACGAGATCTGGGCCGACGCCTCCAACACCTACATCGAGGGCACCTTCCCCGGTGGCGTCAAGGCGCATCTGGCCGAGGCCTTCCAGTGCGAGCACAACATGATGCTCGCCCACGCCAAGGCCGTGCTGGCCTTCCACAACGGCGGCTTTAAGGGCAAAATCGGCGTCATCCAGTCGCTGGAGTTTAAGTACCCGCTCAACGAGAACGACCCCGCCGACATCAAAGCCGCCAACAACGAGCACGTGCTGCAAAACCAGTTTTTGCTCGACGCGACGTTCCGCGGCGACTACGCGCCCGACACCCTCGAGTGCGCCAACCGCCTGGCCGCCGTCTCGGGCGGCACCATCGAGATCTTGGACGAGGATCTGGAAATCATGCGCGAGGCCGCGCTCTACAACGACTATCTGGGCGTTAACAACTATCAGTGCCGTTTTTTGAAGGCTTACGATGGCGAGAACGACCTGCACCACAACGGTACGGGCGAAAAGGGCACCGGCCGTTGGCGCGTCAAGGGCATTGGCGAGCATGTGAACAAGCCTGGCATCCCCACCACCGACTGGGACTGGATCATCTATCCCGAGGGTCTGTTCGATCTGCTCGTCTACATTAAGCAGCGCTACCCCAACTACAAGCAGATCTTCATCACCGAGAACGGCATGGGCTACAAGGACCCCTACAAGGACGGTTTTGTGGACGACCAGCCGCGCATCGACTACATCGAGCAGCACCTGCGCTGGTTGCTCAAGGCCATGGAGGTGGGCGTCAACGTGGGCGGCTACTTCCTGTGGAGTCTGCAGGATCAGTTCTCCTGGACCAATGGCTACAACAAGCGTTACGGCTTCTTCTACGTTGACTTTGAAACCCAGAAGCGCACGCCCAAGGCAAGCGCCTACTGGTATAAGCACGTGGCGCAGACCCGTCGTCTGGACTAGCAGCTTGCGACGAGCGGTTGGCGGAATTGCACCGCCCACATAACCTGTCCCCATTTCTCAGCCGGGGGCGGCACGCCACACGGCGCGCCGCCCCCGACCTTTTTGGGCGGTTCGGGGTCCGTTTGTCTCAATCTGTAACATCTAGCCGAGTATTTCGACCCTACCTGTTACAGATTGAGACAAACGGGATCGCCCTTTCTGAAAAATCTCAATCTGTAACACGTAGCCCACTTTTGACCGTCTACCTGTTACAGATCGAGACAAACGGAGTAGGACCTAACCCCGTATGTCCCTAACAGTCGAGCGTTCGACCAGCGTGCTCGGCACATGAATCGCCTCGATAGACGAGCTCTCTCCGATCGCCGCCTCAAACGCAAGCTTACCGACACCGCGCAAATCAAATCGCAGCGTCGTCAGCCGATTGTGAGGAACAAGTCCCTCGAGTGCGTCGTCGATACCAACCACGCTCACGTCGTCGGGCACGGACAGGCCCGCGTTCTCGAGCGCGGCGATAACGCCCAGCGCCATCTGGTCATTTGCCGCAAGCACGGCAGTCGGCGCCTGCGACCCGCCGGCAAGCACCTCGGCCGCAATCCGCTCGCCCATGGCGTACCCACTGTCCGCACTCCAATCGCCACGCAGCATCGGAGCGGCATCGACATGAGCACGACCCAGCGTATCGCGCCAACCGGCCTCACGAAAACGCGAGGAAATCGAGTTTTCCGGACCCGCCACAAACCGCATATTCGAGTGACCATGTTCCAGCAGATAATTGGTCAACAGCTCGCACGAACCATACTGGTCGGAGTCGATCGTCGTGCAGCGCGGATGCGCATACATGGACAGGATGACCGTTCGCACTCCCGGCTGGGGAACAAACTCCTCAAAATCGGGAGCCATGCGGTTCATGTTGAGAATCATGCCGTCGACGGGTCGCTCGACCATGCGGCGCGAGGCATCGGCAAGTGCATAGGGCTTGTCGCCGCCCATCTCGATCATAGTGACGGCAAAATCGTGCTCGCGCGCCGCTTGCATGATACCCTCGAGCGTCGCCAGGTTACCGACACGTGTGATGTTGTACATGCACAGGCCAATAGAACGATACGACCCGCCGCGCAACGCCGCTCCAGCAAAATTGGGACGAAAGCCCAGCTCTTCCATGGCGGCCAGCACACGCTTGCGCGTCTTTTCCGTCACGTTGGGCATACCGTTGACCACGCGAGACACAGTCTGGCGGCTCACGCCAGCGAGCGCCGCAACCTCTGCCGCGCTCGCCGAACGACCATTCCTTGTCTGCTGATCCATGCCTTCCACGCTAACCTGCTTCCCAACTATTCCCCGCGCCCATGGCGCATCGTACATACATTGATAACGTGCTCATGATACCCGAGCCATATACCACAACATGAAAACTTCTGTCAATCAAAACCGCTTACCGAACAAATACAACCGTTCGCGGCTGTTTGAAGTTGTTTTGTTTCTATACATCCCAGCCGGATGTTAACGTGCTCATTGTCAAATGTTCACGTGCTCATTTTGGTTCTAATCATTTTAAGATAGTGTTTATCGGGCTTTTTCACCGCTGAACGCTAACCAGGGAGCCTCCTGAGCGCAAACGCACAATATCGAACAGCGAGACGAGAGGGTGTATGCATATGTCTTTGCTAAACCGCGTACAGCAGCTGCCGAAGGGCTTTGTTTGGGGCGCCGCAACCGCCGCGTACCAAACGGAAGGTTCCACTAAGGTGGCAGGCAAGGGTAAGACCATGTGGGACGATTACCTTGTCGCCCAGGGTCGCTTTTTGCCCGACCCGGCCAGTGATTTCTACAACCGCTACGAGGAGGATATCCGCCTTTCTGCCGAGCATGGACTCAACGCCATTCGTGTGTCCATCGCCTGGACCCGCATCTTCCCCAACGGCGACGATGCCGAACCCCTCGCCGAGGGCGTTAAGCACTACCACGAGCTGTTCGCCTGCTGCAAAAAGTATGGCGTCGAGCCCTATGTGTCCCTGCATCACTTTGACTCCCCCGCCGCCCTGTTCAACCAGGGCGACTGGCTCAACCGCAAGACCGTCGACGCCTATGTGCGCTATGCCGAGTTCTGCTTCCGCGAGTTCCGCGAGGTCAAGAATTGGTTCACCATCAACGAGCTCATCAGCCTCTCGCACTCCCAATACATCCAAGGCAACTTCCCGCCCAACCATCACTTTGATGTGACGAGCGGCATCCAGAGCCAGCACAACGAGCTCGTTGCCCACGCCCGCGCCGTCAACCTGTATAAGGATCTTGACGAGACCGAGCACCTGGGCGGACGCATTGGCATGGTCAACGTCCTGACGCCGGCATATCCTGCCACCGACTCGCCCGCCGACCAGCACGCCGCCGACCTGTACAACGCCTTCTACACCGACTTCATCATGGACGGCGCCTTCCTGGGTCACTACTCCGCGCGCACCCTCTCACTCATCAACGAGATTCTGCGTGCCAACAACGCCACGCTTACGGTTGAGGACAGCGACATGGAGGAGCTCGCCAAGGCGGCGCCCCGCAACGATATGTTCGGCCTCAACTACTATCAGTCGGCGTTTATCGCCGCCTACGATGGCGAGTCAACCAACAGCTTTAACGGCACCGGAGACAAGGGCACCTCGTGCTTTAAGTTTAAAGGCGTCGGGCAGCAGGTCGATATGCCGGGTATCCCCACCACCGACTGGGATTGGCTCATCTACCCGCAAGGCCTCTACGACACGCTCAAGCACATCAGCGCCACCTATCCCAACCTCCCCGTCATCTATATCACCGAAAACGGCCTGGGCCACAAGGACCCCGAGCCCGACGCAAACGGCATCGTCGCCGATCCCGAGCGCATCGACTTTGTCGACCAGCACATGGAGAAGGTGCTCCAGGCGCGCGCCGAGGGCGTCGACGTCCAGGGCTACTTTATCTGGAGCCTGCAGGACCAGTTCTCGTGGGCCAATGGCTATAACAAGCGCTACGGCCTGTTCTACATCGACTTCGACACGCAAAAACGCTACATCAAGCAGTCGGCACTCTGGTACAAGGAGCTCGCCGACACTATAGCGGACGCGCAGTAGCGCATCGCCTCGCTTTCCCCCGAGAAGGGAGCGGCCCTATGCGATACAAACCCAGCCGCTCCCCTCTCTCTGGGACCGGCCCCGCCTGCACCCGGGCTTTTAGCAAGCGGGAGACCATATAGGTTTTCAACGTCCATGCCATTAAGATTTCATGCAAAGAGGAGCGTGAACTATGGAATCGATCGTTAAGTTCTTGGAGAAAGGTCAGCCGTACTTCGACAAGGTCTCTAAGAACATCTACCTTCAGGCCATTAAAGACGGCTTTTTGGCAGCAATGCCCATCATCCTGTCTTCTTCTGTCTTCCTGCTTATTTCGACCCTGCCGGGCGTTGTCGCCACGGTCGGCGGCTTTACGCTGCCCGACTGGTGGAACGTCGACGTCGTGAACTTCTGCAACAAGGTTTACAACTTCACGATGGGCGTCGTGGGCATCATGGTCGCCGGCACCACCGCAAGCGCGCTGACCGGCTCCAAGAACCGCCGCATGCCTGCCGGCAAGGCCATCAACGCCACGAGCACCATGGTCGCCGCCATGTGCGCTATGCTCATCTTGGCCGTTACCCAGACGAGTGCCAAGATCGACGGCGCCGATGTCTCGGTGTTCTTTACCGACAACATGGGCACCAAGGGCCTGCTGAGCTCCTTTGTCGCCGCATTTGCCACGGTCAACATCTATGCCTTCTGCATTAAGCGAGACATCACCATCAAGCTGCCCAAAGAAGTCCCCGGCGCCATCGCCCAGAACTTCCGCGACATCTTCGCCTTCAGCTTCTCCATCCTGTTTGTCGCCGTCATCGACGTTATCTGCCGCACCTGCTTGGCCGTCCCGTTTGCCAACGTCATCTCCACGCTGGTGAGCCCGCTGTTCGCCGCTGCCGATTCCTACGCCGGCCTCGCCCTCATCTGGTTCATGATCCCGCTGTTCTGGTTCATGGGCATCCACGGCCCCTCGGTCGTTAAGCCTGCCCTCAACGCCGCGCTGTTTGGCAACATCACCACCAACCTCGCCACGCTGCAGGCCGGCGGTCACCCCGCCCTCGCCCTGACCGAGAACTTCGGTAACTACATCGGCGAACTCGGCGGCACCGGCGCCACGTTCATTGTCCCGATCATCTTCCTGCTCTTTATGCGCTCCAAGCAGCTCAAGGCCGTCGGCAAAGCCTCTGTCGTACCCGTGATGTTCGCCGTCAACGAGCCGCTGCTGTTCGCCGCGCCCATCATCCTCAACCCGTACTTCCTGATCCCGTTCCTGTTTGCCCCCGTGGCCAACGTCCTCATTGGTAAGTTCTTCATCGACTTTTTGGGCATGAACGGCTTTATCTATGCCATGCCGTGGGCACTCCCCGGACCGATCGGCACCTTCATCGACACCAACTTCCAGCCGATCTCTCTGGTCCTGGTTGTCGTCCTGCTGGTCGTTGACTTCTTGATCTACTACCCGTTCTGCAAGGCCTACGACAACGTCCTGTGCAAGCAGGAGGCCGAGACCCTGGCCGAAGAAGAGGCCGAGGAGACCAAGGCCGTCAAGACCGCTGCCGCCCCCGCCGTTGAGGCTCCTGTTGTCGAGACCGCTTCTGCCACCGAGGCCTCCGCAGCTCCGTCCGCCCTTAAGGGCAAGGATCTGAGGGTTCTGGTTCTGTGCGCTGGCGCCGGCACCTCTGCACTGCTCGCCAACGCGCTTAAGGAAGGCGCCGACGAGCTGGGCATCGACATTACCGCCAACGCCGGTGCCTACGGCAGCCACTACGCCATCATGGACCAGTACAACGTCATCGTCCTGGCTCCGCAGGTTCGCACCTATTACAACGAGATGAAGGCCGACACCGACCGCCTGGGCATCACGCTGCTGTCGCCCAAGGGCAAACAGTACATCGACCTCACTAAGGATCCCAAGGGTGCCGTCGCCTGGATCGAGGAAAACCTCAAGGCATAAGACGCTGACGCCAC
Source organism: uncultured Collinsella sp. (assembly GCA_900545445.1). Classification (GTDB taxonomy): domain Bacteria; phylum Actinomycetota; class Coriobacteriia; order Coriobacteriales; family Coriobacteriaceae; genus Collinsella. The sequence goes on from UQZH01000002.1 coordinate 46,759, forward strand.
CTGCCGCTCGCAGACAAAAAATGGCCCGTGCATCGATGCGTGATGCGCGGGCCATTTTGTTTAGACCGCACCCGCCCTCCTGTTCATCTCAATCTGTAACATCTAGCCGAGTTTTTGGATCCTAGCTGTTACAGATCGAGACAAACAGAACGCCCGAGCAGAAATATCTCAATCTGTAATATTTAGCTGAGTTTTTCGGTCCTAACTGTTACAGATTGAGACGAACGGGCCGAAAAACCCTACGCCCGCAGGTCCTTTACGCTGGAACGTTCGACCAGCACGCCCGAGACAAGCGTACGGCTTCTGGAGCTCGGAGCTTCTAGGCCCGCAACGACCTCGTTGAGCGCACGGATGCCCAGCTCGCGGTGGCGAAACTTCACCGACGTCAGAATCGAGTTGGGAATCGTCTTGTAGAGCTCATCGTCGAAGCCGATCACGGACACGTCGTCGGGCACACTGAGCCCTTTGTCACGTAGAGCCATCATCACGCCGTTTGCCATGCAGTCGTTAGCAGCGAGGACCGCCGTGCAATCGGGTTTATCGGCAAGCACAAGGCCCGCGGCATAGCCACTATCCGCATTCCAATCGCCTTGCAGAGGCTCGGGCGGCTCAATGCCACGCGCCTCGAGTGCCGCACGCCAACCTTTCATACGGCACTGGCTCGACAGCGACTCTTTCTTACCCGAAACGAAATACACGTTCTTGTGACCATGATCCAAGAAGTACTCGCACGCCATGCGCGCGCCGCCCTCTTGGTCGTCACTGACGGTGGAGCAGGTAGGATGCTCCATCGGCGTAATAATCACCGTCTTGAGGTCTTTCGGAGCCTCAAAGGTATCAAAGTCATCGACCATCTGGCGCAGGTTGAAGATCATGCCGTCGACGGGAAGCTGCGACATCCTACGCGCCGCTTCGGCAAGGGTCATCTTCTCCCCCGCTCGCTTTTTGATCATCGTGAGCGCAAAGCCGCGTTCTTCGGCGGCATCGGCGATACCGTCGATCATGTCCACGGCACCGCCTGACAAGTGAAACAACACCACGCCAATGCACCCGTAACGGCCCAACTTGAGCGAGCGCGCGGCAAAGTTAGTTCGAAACCCAAGCGCTTCCATGGCCGCATGGACTTTATCGCGCGTCGATTCGCGCACGCTATCGGGCTCGTTGATCACACGAGACACCGTCTTGAGGGAGACACCTGCGGCAACCGCCACATCGTTCATTGAGACGTTTTTCTTGTCCATCGTTGCCACTGCTTCTCCCGTCGGTTTCGTATCGCTTGTTTTTTTGCGTTCTAGCATACACTACCTGCTCAATTCTCGAATCAACCGTTTACCGGACAATATCGACCGCTCACGCGTAAATCCTTGTTGCTCTTCCAAAAATGTCTTACGTTGTCATTAACGAAATGACAACGTTGTCATTTCGTAACGCCTTCCTTACGCAGGAAGGTTTCCGGGCAGTCCTGACCATCCATCGACGACCAGTTCCATCCACATGCATCGCGCATCAAGTAGCAAAGGAGCTCTATGGACGCCATCGTAAAGATGCTCGAAAAGCATCAACCATTCTTTGAGAAGATCTCGAGGAACATCTATCTCCAGGCCATCAAGGACGGATTCCTTGGGTGCATGCCCATTGTCCTCACCTCTTCGATCTTCCTGCTCATCGCCACGCTCCCCGGCGTCGTTGGCGTCACGCTTCCCCAGCCGCTCATCGACTGGTGCAACAAGCTGTACAACTTCACCATGGGCGTCATGGGCATCATGGTTGCCGGCACCACCGCCAAGAACTTCACGGCTTCCATGAACCGTCGTATGCCCGCCGGCAAGGTGCTCAACGACGGCTCCACTATGGTTGCTGCCCAGTGCAGCATGCTGCTGCTCGCTGTTACGCAGTTCAGCACCAAGTTCAACGGCTCCGAGCTTTCGGTCTTCGATTGCACCAGCATGGGCACGCGCGGTCTGTTCTCGGCCTATATCGCCGCGTTCATTACCGTGTGGGTCTATAAATTCTGCGTCTCGCGCGATCTGACCATTAAGCTGCCCAAGGAGGTTCCGGGCGCCATCGCTCAGAACTTCCGCGACATCATCCCCTTTGGCGGCGCCGTCATCATCTGCGGCATTATCGATGTCGTCGTGCGCAACCTCATGGGCGTTCCGTTCTCCGAGCTGCTTATCAAACTGCTCTCTCCGCTCTTTACCGCTGCAGAAACCTATCCTGGCCTTATCCTTATCCAGGCAGCCACCGCGTTCTTCTGGTTCATCGGCGTCCACGGCCCCTCGATCGTCCAGCCGGGCATCGACCCCATCCGTCTTGCCAACCAGGCCGAGAACCTGCAGGTTCTGCTGGCCGGTGGCCACCCCGCCCACTCCCTCACCTTTAACATGTCGCTCGTGGGTGAGTTCGGCGGCACCGGCGCCACGTTCATCGTGCCGCTTCTGCTGATTCTCTTTATGAAGTCCAAGCAGCTCAAAGCCGTCGGTAAGGCCTCGATTGTCCCTGTTGCCTTCGCCGTCAACGAACCGCTGCTCTTTGGCGCTCCCATGATCCTCAACCCCTACATGCTCATCCCCTTTGTTGCCGCCGGCTGCGTCAACGTGAGTGTTGCCAAGTTCTTTATCGATAACGTGGGCATGAACGGCTTCTCCTTCGTGGTGCCTTGGGCTACCCCTGCCCCCATCGGCATCTTCATCACCACGAACTTCCAGCTTATCGCCCTGGTGTTTGTCGCGATCATCATCTTGCTGGACGCAATCATCTACCTGCCGTTCTTGAAGGCATACGATAAGCTGCTCTGCGACCAGGAGGCCGAGCGCGCCGCCGAGCTGGGTCTTGAGTCCGATGGTGCCGCTTCCATCGCCGCCAACGCCCCTGCGCCCGCTGTCGAGCAGGCTACCGCTTCCGTCGAGCCGACCGCCGCTGCCGCCGACAGCAAGCCTGTCGCCGATCAGCCCGAGCCCGCCGCCGACGTATCCGCTAAGAAAGACGTCGATGGCCTGAAGGTCCTCGTCCTGTGCGCCGGCGCCGGCACCTCCGCCATGCTTGCCAACGCCATCAAGGAAGGTGCCGCGCAGACCGGAGAGAACATCGCTTCCTCCGCAGGCGCCTATGGTCAGCACACTGCCATCATGGATCAGTACGACGTTATCGTGCTTGCCCCGCAGGTCCGTAGCTACTACAACGATATGAAGGCCGACACTGATCGCCTGGGCATTAAGCTGCTCGCTCCGCGCGGTAAGGAATATATCGACCTTACTCGCGACCCCGCCGGCGCCATCAAGTGGCTCCGCGAGAACCTCGACTAGTTCCTCCCTCTGTTGGTGCCCGGATCCCCAGTTCGGGCACCTCTCCCTATTCGTATCCCACAGAAAGGATGACTCATGACCAATCCCATGCAGTTCCCCGACGGCTTTGTGTTTGGCGGCGCCACCGCCGCTTACCAGGTTGAGGGCGAGACCCGCACGCACGGCAAGGGCAAAGTGCCCTGGGACGATTTCTTGGCTGCTCAGGGTCGCTTCTCCCCCGACCCCGCAAGCGATTTCTACAACAAATACCCGGTCGATATCGACCTGTGCCAGCGCTTTGGCATCAACGGCATCCGTGTCTCCATCGCCTGGAGCCGTATCTTCCCCAACGGCACCGGCGAGATCAACCCCGAGGGTGTTGCCTTCTATCACGAGCTCTTTGCCACCTGCAATAAAGCCGGCGTTATCCCCTATGTCACGCTCGATCACTTTGATACGCCCGAGGCCTTTTACCAGGATGGCGGCGAGGGCTTCCTGACGCGCACGACCATCGATGCCTTCGTCGAGTACGCCAAGTTCTGCTTTGCCGAGTTCACCGAGGTCAAGCACTGGTTTACCTTTAACGAGATTCCCGCAACCGCCGAGGGCAGCTTTATCGTCGGCAACTGGCCGCACGGCGAGAAGTACCGCCTGGACAAGGCCTTCCAGCTCATGCACAACATGATGGTGGCCCACGCCAAGGCTGTCGTCGCCTTCCATGAGGGCGGCTTTGAGGGCGAGATCGGCATTGTCCAGAACCTGGAGCCCAAGTATCCTCTCGACCCCAACAGCGCTGCCGACTGCGAGGCCGCCCGCATGGCCGACGTCATCAACAACCGCTGGGTACTCGACGCCACCTTCCGCGGCCACTATGCAGCCGACACCATGGAGGCTGCGACCAAGCTGGCCCATATCGCCGGCGGCGAGCTCGATGTTCGCGACGAGGATATCGCCGCGCTGACCGCCGCGCTCCCCTACAACGATTGCCTGGGCGTCAACACCTACAAGTGCCAGTTCCTGCGTGCCGCCGAGGGCGAAAACGACATCAACCACAATGGCACCGGCGACAAAGGCTCCTCGCGCTGGTTCCTCAAGGGCGTGGGCGAGTCATGCGTGCGCAAAGGCGTACCCACCACCGACTGGGACTGGATCATCTATCCCGAGGGCCTGTACGACCTGCTGCTCCGCATTAAGAACGATTACCCCAACTATAAGAAGATCTACATCACCGAGAACGGCATGGGCTATAAGGACGACTTCGAGGACGGCTTTATCGACGACGCCCCTCGCATCGACTACATGCGCCAGCATCTCGCATGGATCCTCAAGGCAATCGACGGCGGCGTAAACGTCGACGGTTACTTTGTGTGGTCGCTGCAGGACCAGTTCTCCTGGACCAACGGCTACAACAAGCGCTACGGCCTGTTCTACATCGACTTCGAGACCCAGAAGCGCTATCCCAAGGCGAGCGCGTACTGGTACAAGAACGTCGCGGAGACCGGCCTGCTCATGGCCTAATTCAAGCCGCATACCCCCTGTCGGCCGCATGCGAATCCCTCCACGGGTTCGCATGCGGCTTTTTTGTTTTGGCTCGACCCGAGCAGGCCGTTTGTCTCGATTTGTAACATCTAGCAGGGATTTTCGGCCCCAATTGTTACAGATTGAGATGAACGGGGGCACCCGGTTCGAAATATCTAGATCTGTAATACCTAAGCTAGCAGATGACCTGCGTGTGTTCCTCGATGGCGGCACGATTCTCGGCGGCGATACCCGGTTCGCACACCACGGCATCCAGGCTGTCCAAGCGACAGAAGGTGTAGAAGTCGCGCTTGCCGATCTTGCTGGAATCGGCGATCAGATAGCGTGAGTCGGCCTTGCTAAAGGCGAGCTGCTGGATACGGCCCTCGTCCATGTTGGACGTAGATACGTCGCCATCCAGAATGCCGTTGGCGCCGATAAACGCCGCGTCGATGCCCAACGCACGCAGGGTATCCTCGGCCGTTGGCCCCACAAAAGCGGCGGTGCGGCGACGGTACATACCGCCCACGAGGCACAGGTCGCAGTCTTCGCGCGACTCGAGCAGGTTAAACACCGAAAGCGAGTTGGTCACAATGCGCAGGCGACACGCCGGCAGCATCGAGGCCATCTGTTCCACCGTAGTGCCCGTACCCAAAAAGATGGTCGAGCCCTCCTCGATAAGCTCCACAGCACGGCGCGCAATCTGCAGCTTTTCCTCGGCATGCTTAGTGCGCTTTTCGCTGTGCGAATACTCATGGCGCAACATAGCGTGGGGACGTCCCTGTGCACTACGGGCGCCGCCGTGCACGCGCTCGATCTCGCCCAGGCTCGCAAGTTCCTCAAGGTCGCGGCGAATCGTCATATCCGAGACACCCAGCGCATCCGAAATCTCCTTGACCGAGACCGTGCCCTGCTCTTCGAGCAGCTGACGAACCTTATCCTGTCGCTCTGCCTTAATCACGATGAATCCTCGCCGTTCTTTGCGCGCATATCATTCAAACAGTAACGAACAAATTGTATCAGACTCGTGCGCGTCAAAAATGAACGCCCGCACAGCTCCAATCATCACTTTTTTGAGAAAAATACCCCCTGCTTTAGTGGGGTGTAGTGATAATCTCGCCTGTTCGCGCTACAGTTTGTCAGAAATACCTCGATGTTAGGAACCAAATGATCACTTCCGAGCTTTACGGCACCGCGCCGTGCGGTACCCCCGTTCATCGTTACACCCTCAACGGGCCCGAGATCTGCGTTCGCATTATGGACTATGGCGCCACCGTGCTGGGTATCGATGTGCCCGACATTCCCGGCAACGTGCGCGATGTGGTGCTGGGCTTCGATAAGCTCGAGGATTACTTTGACAACCCCGCCTGCTTTGGCGCGACCATCGGCCCCGTGGCAAACCGCACCGCGGGCGCCACGATCACCATCGACGGCACGGACTGGCATATGCCGGCCAACGAAGGCGTCAACAACCTGCACAGCGATCTTGAGCATGGTCTGCACAAGCGCGTATGGGACGTTGAGCTCGACGAGACTCACAACGCCGTGCGCATGACCACCTCGCTTAAGGATGGCGAGCTGGGCCTGCCCGGCAACCGAATCTTTACGGCTGTGTTTACCGTTACGCGCACCGGCGTCTTCCGCATCGAGTATGGTTGCGAGAGCGACCGCGCCACCTACGTGTCCATGACCAACCACACGTACTTTAACCTTGCCGGCCATAACGCCGGCATGGACTGTGAGCACTTCTTTATCGCCAACGCTGCCCACTACTTGCCCATTAACGAGCAGAACATCCCCACCGGCGAAATCGCTCCGGTCGAGGGAACACCGTTTGACTTTCGCGAGCTGCGCCCCGTCGCACCCGGCATGGAGGCCGACGACCCGCAGATTAAGCAGGCCCGTGGCTACGATCACTGCCTGTGCATCGATGGCTATCAGTACGGCCGCAACCTGCGTCGCGCCCTACATGTCGAGGAGATGTGGACCGGTCGTGAGCTGGACTACTACACCACCGCCCCGGGCGTGCAACTCTACACCGGCAACTGGCTGGGCGACGAGCACGCCAAGGACGATGCCAACTATGGCTGGGGCGCCGGCTTTGCCCTCGAGGCCGAGATGTACCCCGACACGCCGCGCCAGCCGCTGTTCCCGCAGGGCATTGTGGGTCCGGGTCACCCCTACAGCAATATGATCGAATACCACTTTATGAGGCACTAGGCCCACAACGCGACATCTCGCACAGCAACGCCCGCCGGCACCACCGCCGACGGGCGCTGCTTCATGCCTAAATCCTTCTTTTCGATGCCACCGAATTGGTGACATAACAAAACTATGCCGAATTACTACGATGAACCCACTATGTCCGACCACGCGCTGGTTTATAAAAAATTAGCAACTCGTCTACCTGCGGTTTTATTCTCTGCAAATTTGGCATGCTCGGCGATAAGCAATTCATCGTAGTAAACCGGCATAGTTTTGGCGGACAGCGCCACACAGATCCCCTACGAAGGCAAAATGATCCGTTTTCCTCCGTCCCCAAGGGATCAGTTGAACAGATTGCCGATGGGGTCGGGGGCGGAACTGGGGAGATAGCGGATTTCTAGTTCTATGCCGAGCTTTTGCAGCTCTCTGAGAACAGCGACGTCTGTGTCGTCTACGGCAACTGCGGGCGTTGCGGGACGCTTGCCCTCCCCTGCCTGCATATGACCAATGCTGATCTTGGTGATCGGCACACCGCCCTTAACCAGCGCGAGCGCATCGGAGGGTGAGGCCACCATGATCAGAATCAATTGGCGAGGCGTTGCGGTATGAATGACGTCGATGGTCCTTTGCACCGAGAAAAACCGCGTCCAAACGCCTTCTGGCGCCGCCACCCTCATGGGTGCCCATTGGCGCGAATCTGCCGCGATCTCATCGTTGACGATTAGGACAAGGTTGGAACCCACGGCTTCGTTCCACAGCTCAACGTCTTGTCCGTAAATGAAACGGTCGTCGATGCGTGCGAGAAGAATCTTGGGTTGAGTCATCGCTGCCCCATTCTGTTTGAGACCCGTAAGAGCAAGACATCGCGTCTCCAATATTAGTGCATTTAAAGTGAGAAAAGCCGTCAGAACACTTGCGCGGATTTGCGATGTCCCGTATCATAGACAGCCGTTGACGCCTCAGTTGCGCCATCACATGGCCGCCAGCGTAGCTCAGTTGGTAGAGCACCGCTCTCGTAAAGCGGGGGTCACCGGTTCGAGCCCGGTCGCTGGCTCCATTGCACAAGATAGCCGCCTTCGGGCGGCTTTTTTGTTGCTGATTTCGGGCGCGCTTCCGTCAATCCAAGCACAACGCCGCCGGAAACTCTCCTACTCAACAAAAGCCCCGCCAACCGCAATCCCCAAAGGAACCGCGTTCAGCGGGGCCCAAGCGAGCTCCCCCAAGGGATAACGCTCGCAACACGAACAGCTCAGCCGAGCAGCGCGCTACTCCTCCCAGTAAGCATCTGCAAGCAGCTTAAAGCAAATCTTCTTGACCGGCTGCGCGCCATCGCCCTGGAACTCGAGCGTGGGCATGTGAGGCTCGCCGGCAACAAACAGCGCAAACTTGTCGTCAGCAAGATCGCCGGCGATCGAGGCGTCGGAATCGACCAGATCGTAGTCGTCCTTCTCGTCAAACTCCTGAACCAGCGTCAGGCTGCCCGTGGCAACCTTAAAGGCCTCGCGACCCTCGACGTCGATCTGCAGGTCGTGATAGCGCTGATGCGTCTCATAGTGAGCCTCGGCTTCGGGACGCGTCGTGGGAGCCATGACGTTCGCAAAGACCTTGTCGCCCAGAATCGGATGGCTGCCGACCTCGAGCTTCGCCGGATCGTTCTCCTCGAGCCAGTCGATCAGCACGTCGAGGCCCTTGAGCATTCCACGGTACTCCTCGATATCGCCCAATGCACCGTAAATCATCTAAATCCCCTCTCGGATCGTTTCTTTGGCGGCTACTCGGCAAACGCATTACCGACGCTGTTGCCACCCACATGCGTCTCGACCAGGGTAAGGTCGGGATTGAACACGACAGTGTCGGCGTCGCGCCCCGGCATAATGCTACTGCACTTGTCGTCGACATGAGCTGGCAACCGATGCCGGGGCCGCAGCACAAGCTCCTACAGCTCGGTCACGACAACGCCGTTGTAAACCTCGTCCCAACGATCCATAACCAAGTGGCCAGTCATGGGATCCATGGCATTGAGTTTGCCGCAGGTGTTGGCGGTACGCAGCACCGTCTCGTCGTCGGCTCCGGCAGCAATCGCATGTGCGAAGCCGGCAATGGTCGAATCGCCAGAGCCCGTAGCGTTAACGGCGGGGATATCGGGGGTCTTGGCGCGGAACGCACGGCCGTTATGGAAACCAACGGAGCCGGCAGCGCCCATAGATACGACGACCCAGGGGATATCGGAGAAGCGGGCGTCAGAGGCGAGCGCGGAACGGAGCTCGTCCACATCGTCGGTGGTAAAGCTCGTGCCCAGAAGGCCGTTAATTTCGGTCAGGTTAGGCTTAACCAGCTCAGGCTTGACCTCGGACTTGAGCGCAGCCTCGAGCGAGGCGCCCGAGGTATCGAGCAGCACCTTGGCGCCGGCGTTCTCTGCAATGCCCGTGATCTTAGCGTAGTAGTCCGCCTCGACGCCGCGGGGCAGCGAACCCGAGATGGTAACGACATCGGCCTTGCTCGCAAGCTCGGCGAACTTGGCGGTAAAGGCATCGAGCTCCTCGGGGGCAATCGTCGGGCCGCTCTCGAGCAGCTCGGTCTGGTTGCCGGCGTGGAGGATGTTGAGACAAATGCGAGTCTCGCCCTTGATGGGCACAAAATCATTCTTAATGCCGTTAGCATCCATGAGCTCGGCCATATAGGCGCCCATATGACCACCAAGCAAGCCGGTTGCCACGACATCGTCGCCCAGCTGGCCCAGGACGCGGGCCACGTTGAGGCCCTTACCGCCGGCGGTCTTTTCGGGCGTCACGCGGTTGACGTCGTCAATAATGAGCTCATCGAGCTGATAGCGCGTATCGACGGACGGGTTCATCGTAACGGTGAGGATCATTTCTAGCTCCTTATCTCGCAGGCTCCTTATGCCTTGCAAAACGAATTGGCTACATGCGACTACAGAATCTCGATTGTGAACGAGCACACGATGGTTTCTTTGGGCTTGGCGATAAGGCAGCCGCGCTTGTGCTCAAGCACGTCGTCCTCATCGGAGCAGGTCGAAAGACCGCCCCAGGGCTCAACTGCCACAAAATCACCCTCGGGCTTGCTCCACACAATGAGGTACGGGAAGCCCTCAAAGCTCAGGCGAACGCCCTTGTCCTCGCCCTTTTTGGAAAGCGTGACCTGACGGCTCTCGAGCACGTCAAAGATGGTCTCCGCAAAATCGAAGAGCTCATGTGACAGAGGCAGCGTCTTTCCCACCATGGGGTTCTTGGAGCGGTTGGTCACGTCAATCAATCCGGTCGAGGGAACGGCGGTGCAGAGCTCCACAGCCTCGTCTTTCTCAAAACGCAACTCGTAGTCCGTATAGGCCTCGCCCTCATCGAGCGGACACCTAAAGCCGGGATGTCCACCGATAAAGAACGGCATGTCCTCGGTGCCCTCGTTGGTAACCTCATAGGCGACGCGCACGCCGGCGTCCTCGAGCGTATAGCGGGCGACAAGTTTAAACGGATACGGATAATCGCTCAGCAGCGCGGCGTTATCCTCGGATGCCAGGTACATAGCCAGCTCGTTTGTGCTTTGGCTCAACAGCTTCCACTCCTGCTTGCGCGCAAAGCCGTGGCGGGCGAGCTTCACATGATGTCCGGCAAACGTCATGGCGCTGTTATCGCGCAAACCTCCGCAAATCGGGAAGCAAATCGGTGCCTGGCCGGACCACACGGCGGGATCGCCCTGCCACAAGTACTCGCGACCTCCAGCCTCAATCGAGGTAAACGAACCACCGGCCGTGGAGACCTTGATAGAAATCGAATCGTTGGAGAGAGCGTATTCCATTGTCCATCCTTTCGAACAACTGCTTTTTGCTCGCAAGAACCCGTCTCGGCCCTGACCAAAGGACAAACCCGCACGTTCATCGATGCGTCCGGTTTCCCAGCCATGCAACGGGGTACCATACAGACATTGATGCAATTACAGCTGAAAGGCCTTCTTATGCGAACCATCATCCTTTATGCCTCACACCACCACGGCAATACGAAAAAGCTCGTGGACGCCATCGTCGAGGCGCACCCCGAGATCGATACCCTCGACGTGAAGTCACTCGGTAAAAACGAGTACCCCGACCTGCACGAATACCATCTGATCGGTGTCGCCACGGGCATCTATTACTCCGAGATCGACAAGGACATGGCACGCGTGCTCACGAACGTGCTGCAGCCGCAGGACAAGGTGTTTGGCCTTATGACCTACGGTGGCAAAAACAAGTGGTACGGCAAGGATATCGATGGCATCTGCCGCATGAGGCAGGCCATCTTTATGGGCGTCTACGGCTGTCCCGGCTTTGATACGTGGGGGCCGTTCAAACTCACCGGCGGCGTCCAGAAGGGACACCCGACCGCTGAGGAAATTAAGGGCGCCGTCGACTTCTTCGACAAGATCGAAGACGAGTATGGCGACATCATCGTCGAAGAGTACGCCAAGCGCGAGAAGCGTCTAGCATACGAAAAGGAGCATCCCGCGGGGGGTCTTGTGGCCGGCGTCAAGCGCACGGCAAAGAAGATCGTTAACAAGCTGTAACTGTTAAGGTGCTTTTGAGCGTTTAACCCATACGGCGGGTCCGAGCAGATTCGGGCCCGCCGTCTTTTTCTATCGTTAATCGGTAAAGGCGTTGCCGACGCTCTGGCCGCCAACATACGTCTCGACGAGGGTGAGCTCATGGTCGAACACGACAAAGTCGGCGTCGCGACCCGGCATGATGCTGCCGCACTTATCCTCGATGTGCGCAGAGCGAGCCGGCACCTCGGTTGCCATGCGAATGGCGATATCAGCGCTGGCGATGCCCCAATCGACAATGTTCTTGACGCCCTGGGCAAGCGTGAGCACCGAGCCGGCAATGCTTTTGCCGTCGGCGAGCCAGCACAGGTTGTCCTTCATGATGACGTCCATGCCACCACTGGTGTAGCTGCCCTCGGGCATGCCGCCGCAGCCCAGGCAGTCGGTGATGAGCACCGTGTGCTGCCAGCCCTTTGCCTGCAGCAGTGCCTTGATGGCGGCAGGGTTTACGTGCTTGCCGTCACAGATGATCTCGGCGTAGGTCTCGGGCGTGGACATGGCAGCACCCACGACACCGGGCTCACGGTGATGCAGACCGCGCTGGCCGTTATAGGTATGCGTAAAGCAGCTGGCACCGGCATTGATAGCGGCGATGCACTCATCGTAGGTGGCGTCGGAGTGACCGATGCTGGTCACCACGCCCTTGGCGTTCAGAGCAGCCGCATAAGCAGCGGCACCGTCGCGCTCGGCGGCCATGGCGCTCTTAACGATGCGACCGCCCGCAGCCTCCTGCCACTGGTCGAAAACCTCCTCGGAGGGGTCAATCAGGTAAGCGGGGTTCTGCGCGCCCACGTGCTTCATGGTAAAGAAGGGGCCCTCCAGGTAGATGCCCTGAATGCGGGCACCGCAGAAGTCGGGGCCGCGGCCCTCGTCCGCCTTGGCGATAGCAGCGCAGGCGTCCTTGATCTGTTCGACGCCATCGGTGAACGTCGTGGGCAGCCAGCTGGTGGTACCGCGACGGGCGAGCTCGGTTGAGCTGATATCGATGCCCTCGGGATCGTTATCGGTAGTTGAGTGGTTGTAGAAGCCATGGATGTGAGTATCGACCATACCCGGTGCGATCCACGATCCCGTGTAGTCCTTAATCTCGCAAGAGGGCTCGTCGGCCCGCCAGGCGCCAAAAACGCCATCCTCGACCATAAGATAGCCGCCCAGTTGCGGGCCTGCCGGCAAGAAGAACTTGTCAGCCTTAATTGCGTACGTGCTCATATGCACTCCTCGCTTCTAAAGCAGTTGACTGTGGTAATGCTTATACCCAGCTCACGTAAAACAAAAAGCGCCCGCCCGCCGTTATGAGCGGACGGGCGCCCTTACAGGGGGACGCGATTAAGCGGTGAAGGGGTGAATCGTCACGCCCTTAACCACGCGGTTGACCGTGCCGGTGGGGCTCGGCGTATCGGGCGTGTTGCCCACGCGGACGGAGTTGAGCAGGCTGATAGCCTGGGCAAACATCACGAACGGCAGAGCAAGGTAACCCTCGGGAAGTGCCTCGTAGCCCTTAAAGGTGAAGGACTCACCCTCATAGACGGTGGCACCTTCCTGCTGAACGGCGATGGTGTGCTGAGCGATCTCGTCGCCACCGATCTCGTTGAGGATGTCGATGTCGTACTGACGGGTGTAGGCGTCGTTGTTGACGAACACGAAGACGAGCGTCTTATCGTCGACGAAGGACTTAGGTCCGTGACGATAGCCCATAGAGGTGTCGTAGGAAGTAGCGACCAGACCGTGAGCGAGCTCGAGGATCTTGAGCTGGCTCTCCTGAGCAAGGCCACCGAAGGAGCCAGAACCCAAGTAGGTCACGCGGTTGAAATCGCCAGCCAGGTAATCGGCGATCTCGGGCTCGCGGGAGATGACCTCCTCGCCCATCTTGGCAATCGTCTCGACCCACTCGGCCTTCTGCTCGTCAGAGGCAGTGTCGAAAATAAGGGTGGAGAGCAGGGTCATGCAGGAATAAGAACCGGTCATGGCGAAGCCCTTGTCGTTGGCGCGCGGAATGAGCAGCGTCAGCGCATTGGGATCATCGGCGGACTCGACGGCGAGCTTGCCCTCGGGAGCGCAGGTGATGTTGAGGAACTTGACGTTGTGGACGAGCTCCTTGGCAACGGCAACGGCGGCAAGGCTCTCGGGGCTGTTGCCAGAGCGGGCAAAGGAAACCACGAGCGTGGGATCCTCGGCGCGCAGGAAGTCGCGCGGGGCGCTCACGATGTCGGTCGTGGCGATGGGCTTAAAGTCGTAGAGATCAGTGTTGCCAGCGTGACGCAGGTACGGGGCGCAGGTATCGCCAACGTAGTCGGACGTACCGGCACCGGTGAAGACAACGGACAGACGACCCTCGCCCATAGCGCGAGCCTCGGCCAGGAAGGCCTCGATGGCCTCCTTGTTCTCGCGATAGATGTTGAGCGTATCACGCCAAAGCTCGGGCTGCTGAGCAATCTCGGCCGTGGTGATCTGGGCGCCGAGCTCGGTGAGCTCCTCGACACTCTTCTCGAACATTTTTAATACCTCTCTCTAGAAGTAATCCTCTGACGTGCAATTATACACTTCGGTTGGTTATCTGGTAGTAACCAGTTAAATGCAAAGAATCACCATATGGAAACGATGCGAACACTAGTCGCTACGCTGGTGGTAAACCTTGTATTTAAACTGATCGGCACGAGCAACCGAGAGTGTATACTCCACAACCTCGTTTGACTCGTTATACGTAGTCCTGACCAAATCGAGCACAGGCGAGCCCTCGACAATTCCCAAAAGGTGGGCGTCGGTGGGACGGGCTATGCTCGCATAGAACTCCTCCTCGGCCACGCGTATCTTTTGCTGAAAGTCTTGCTCAATCACATCGTAAAGCGGCTTACGCTCCAGTAGCGGTCGCTTTAGGGACAGAAATTGACGAACCGGTAGATAGCTGCGTTCGACCATCATGGGCATGTTGTCGGCAGAACGAAGGCGCTTGAGCTTAAAAATGCGATCACCGATACGCAATCCCATATGCTCGGCCAGATTCTTATCGGCCTCCATCTCGCAAAACTCGAGAATCGTGGTCTCGGGGTCGCGACCCATCGCGCGCATCTGCTCGGTAAAGCTGTAGGACTGCATAAGATTGGTTGCCTTTGCCGAACGGTCGGTCACAAAGGTACCGCGACCGTGCTGCCGAACCACCAATCCTAAACGCTCCAGTTCCTGCAGAGCCAGGCGTACCGTAGTGCGCGAGAGACCATAGCGCTCCGATAGTTCGCGCTCGGAAGGAATCATGTCACCGGCGCGATATTCATGGTCGATCTTTTCGGTCAGAATATCGACCAGCTGATCGTACAGCGGTTGCTTACGCGCTCCGATCGCCATCCTATCCTCCCATTTTCTCAAACTCGGCTACTACCTTGGGTGTTTGGCATTATCTGCCTGCCACACCCGAATCAACAAGAAAACAAAAGCCGCGCGCTCTTTCGAGCACGCGGCTTTTAACATACACATGGCTTAAGGGGTCGGGGTGTGAGCCGCGTAGGGACACACCCCTCAAGCTAGAGCCTTACCAGATGCTCGGCCAGAGACCAAGCGGGCCAGCGCCCAGGATGCCGAGGACGAAGAGCAGCAGAATGCCCTTGGTCGGGGTCCAGCTGTGCTTAGCGAACATGTAGTAAAGCAGCAGCGTAAGCATAAGCGGGACGAGCTTCGGGACGATGGTGTTGAGGGTGTCGGCAACAGAGAAGTTGACCGGATCCTCGGTAACGGTAGCGTAGGTCACGGACTCCATGCCGTTGCCCAGATCGGCGACGCCGCACTTGACCTCGTTGCCGTCTGCATCGGTGGCGGTGAGGGCGTTGCCGTCCTCATCGGTCATGGCGATGGTACCGGCCTCAGCGGTCTCGGTATCGATGCCCTCCATACCGGTGAAGTTCTCGGCCTCCTTCTCGGAGACGATCACGGTAGTAGGGGCAAGGCCACGGGTGGTGCCGTTGGGGATCTGGAGGTTAATCTGGGTGCCACCCATGGTGACGACCAGGCAACCGACGACGAAGACGCCCATGATGGAAGCGGCACGCGTGAAGGCCTGCATGTTGGCGGTCAGAGCGTCAATAGCGCTGGTGCCAAGCTTGTAGGACCAGTTCATGAGCCAGAAGCGCAGAGCGAACTGGACGGCGTTGAAGATCACCAGGAAGATGATCGGCGCAGCGGCGTTGCCGTTGATGGCCATGTTGGAGGTGATGCCGGCCGTGATAGGCACAAGCGTCAGCCAGAACAGGGCGTCACCGATACCACCGAGCGGGCCCATTGCGGCGACGCGGACGGCGCGGATCGTGGGGATGTCAACCTTGTTCTGCTCGAGCGAAAGCACGATGCCCATAACAAAGGTGACGAGGAACGGGTGGGTGTTGAAGAACTCCAGGTTGTGGCTCATGGAAGCCGCGAGGTCGTTCTTGTTGGTGTGGATCTTCTCCAGACCGGGGATGATGGAGTAAAGCCAGCCAGCGGCCTGCATGCGCTCGTAGTTGAACGATGCCTGCAGGAAGCAGGAGCGCCAAGCCATCTTGTTGAGGGTCTTCTGGTCGAGCTGCGGAGCAGGAGTGAGATCCTCGTAGTGCTCCGGGATCACATACTCATTAGATGCCATCTTCGAAGTCACCTCCGTCAGAAACAGCTGCACCCTTCAGCTCGGTCTGCTGCTGGAAGTCCCAGAAAGCGATGCCGAAGCCGATGAGAGCGAGGATGAGCAGAGCAGGGGTTGCCAGCGAATCGTTGGCAACGGTGATGAGCGCGAGGCCAAAGCCCATGAGGAAGAAGCCCCACATATCGCGGTTCATCATAACCTTGAGCAGGACGGCGAAGCCGACGAAGCGCATCATGCCGCCTGCAGCGGACAGACCGGTCTGCAGCCAAGTCGGGATGGCAGAAGCGATGGTCTGACCAATGGTAGCGCCAGCGATGAAGAACAGGGTGACGACGACAGCGAAGATCAGGCCGAGCAGAGCCATGGCGAAGTAGTTCAGGCGCTCGATGCCCTTGGTGTCCGCATTGTGAGCCATGTTATCGGCCGTGGACATAAGCGGGGACATAAGCGTGAAGACCAGGGTAACGCCAAGCTGGCCAAGCAGAGCGAACGGAATGGCGAGGCCGACTGCCGCGTTGGGCTCGAGGCCCGTGGCGATAGCGAGAATGGCTGCCATGATGCCGCCGATGACGGCGTTAGGCGGCTGAGCGCCTCCGATCGGCATGTTGCCGATCGTCATGAGCTGATAGGTACCACCCACGAGAAGACCGGTGTTGAGGTCGCCAAGGATAAGACCGATGACGGCGCCGGTGACGATGGGCTGATAGAGAGACTCGAGGAAGTCAAACTGGTCGATTGCCGCGATGAACGTAACAACGAAGACCAGAGCGATCTGGATGATCGAGTATTCCATCTTGCTCCTCCTTTCAAAATGTATGTACGCACTTTGGATATCACGTACAGAACGTCAGGGTTTCACTCCTGACAACGTGGATCACGAGGATTACGAGAAGAGCTTGCTCGTGTCCTCAACAGGCGTGCTCGGAACGCGCCTGATCTCCAACTCCACCCCCAATTCCTGCAGCTCTTTAAACGCAGCGACATCCTCGTCGTTAACTGCGACGGAGGTGGCGACTTGGCGCTTTCCTTCCGACATGTGCATGTTGCCGATGTTTACCTTCTTTATAGGCACACCGCCCTTGACGAGCGTAAGCACGTCTTCCGGTGTTTCGGCCACGATGAAGATCTTCTGGCGCGGGCTCGCCTTGCCAATGACGTCGATGGTCTTCTGCAGGGAGAAGAAACGCGTAGCGACGCCGGCGGGAGCGGCCATCTTCATGAGGTTCTGGCGCATGGTGTTGGACGCCACGTCGTCGTTGGCGACGAGGATGAGGTTGGAGCCCAGAGTGGAGTTCCACTGGGTGGCAACCTGACCATGAACCAGTCGGTTATCGATGCGGGTAAGAAGAATGTTGGGTTCTGCCATGTTGATCAGCTTCCTTTCGATATTTGCTGACGACAGTTACTTGATCTCCTGAATCGCGTAACGCGAAACATCTACGACGGCTCCGGATCGGACTTTGATCTGGACCTTCTCGCCTTCGATGCCTTTGACGGTTCCGTAGATACCGCCGGCGAAAAGAACCTCCTGACCCGGCTTGAGCTCGGTGTGCAGCTCCTTGAAGTACTTCTGCTTCTTCTTCATGTTGATTTGCGACCAGATGGTGTAAATCAAGCCCATGATGACAAGCAGGCCTAAAAGGGCGACCGAGGAGCTCAGGACGTTGGCTCCGAAATCGGCCATTAGATGCCGTCCTCGTCGCCGAAGATATCCTCTTCCTCGGAGCCGGCAACGGATGCGACCGTCTGGGCGGTGACGCCCGTCTGGCCAACGGTCACGGCCTGCTCGCCAAGCTCGGCGAGCGTGGCATTGCCGCGGAGGAACAGAAGCTCAATAACCATGGGAAGGTTGGTGCCAGTCAGAACCTCGACGTTGTCGACATCCTGGGCAATCATCATCGACTGGTTGAACGGGGTGCCGCCAAGCAGGTCGGTAAAGACAAGCACGCCATCGCACTCCTCGCGCATGGCGGTAATAGCGGCGCGGAGATCCTCACCGTAGGATGCGGCCTGGTCGCCCTCAAAAGGAACGACGGTAAAAGCAGGCTGGTCGCCGGCAACCATAGCGATAGCGCTTGCAAGGCCGGGTGCGAACTGTCCATGACCGGTAAGAATAAAGCCAACCATTCAAATTTCCCTTCCGAAGGTGTGTACGATCTGAGTCCGATGATTTTCGGAAGCCAGCGGGCACTCGCCCTTAAAGCTTCTTAGAAAGCGTTCTTTGAAGACCAGTGGTTTCTAAACTGGTAGTAACCACGTGACGTGTTGTTGTCACTATATCACCCCAGAAGAGGTCGCTTTCGTTGATTCATACGGTAAAACGTTTTTGCACCGCTCACGGTGATAAATCGACCGTTTACCGGTCGTTAACACTTCTACCTGCGGTTTTGAAACCGTTTCGAAATGCTTTGGCAAAAAATCGGATCTTTTCCTGTGTCTAAACAACGCAGGGCGGCTAAAAATAGCGTGAAGAAAAATTGCAGGTCATTGTGAAGATATGTGAATTGGTCTTTTTGACTTAATACCAGTTAGAACCAGTTTTGAGATTATCGGTGAACGGTAGTTTTCGACCGTTCACCGGTCACTTGCAATCGTTTGCAGTCGTTTTCCCAGATGAATTAGGGAAGCGCGATGGAGCGCTTGCGCGGGCGCAAGGCCTACCCCAGTGGTTTCGGCAGCAATAAGCCCGCTAGAACGTTGTCCGTTCTAGCGGGCTTAATCAGGTGATCGGTTAACGCGCAGTAGTGCAGGCAAACCTTACGCAAACAGGCCGTAGATGCTGATGTTGGCCTTGGCGTAGAGGCCGTTAGCATACTCGGTCCACTTGGAGCTGGCGCTCGAGGCCTGCGAAGAATACTGCTGGTAGGCGGTGTAATAGGCGGTCATGGCCTGCTTATAGGTAGCGCTATCGGCCGTAAAGGCATCGTCAGCGAAGGCCTTAGCGTAGGTGCTATCGGCGTCCTTCCAGGTACCCTTTTCGCTATCCCACTCGTCGCCGGCAAGGTTGATGATGTAGTCGGCGTAGTCCTTGCTCGCAGTCTCCTCGTTGCCGTCAGAAGGCTCGGTCGGGGCGGTCAGCATGCTTGCGGAGCTGTCGCCGACCTTCTTCTTGTAGAGCTTCTGCAGCGTCGCGGACTGGCGGACGATCTGCTTGGCCTGGTCCTTGGACACGCCATACTGCGTGGCCATGGTCTTGTAGTCGGAGGTGCCGATTGAATCCTCGGCGTACTTCTTCATTTCCTTGGAAGAAACGGTAATGCCCTCGTCCGCGGCAGCATCGAGCAGGATCTTGTTGCGCACGTAGGACAGGATAACGTCGGCAGAAGGAGCGGTGTAGTTGCCATCGCTATCCTTGACGGTATCAAGGCTGTACTGGCTCTCGATGGCCTCGCGCGCAGTGATGTCGCTCTTCTTGCCGTTGTAGCTATAGCTTGCCACGGTCGAATCGAGCTGGTCCTCGGTCAGGGTCGCCGAGCCGACGCCCTTGCCGCCAAAGCCGCCATTGCCGATAAAGAAGCCGACCACGGCAGCGATCACGACTGCAACCACGAAGGCAGCAATCATCGTCTTCTTGTGCTTGGATGCATCGTCGCCCGCGTCGGAGTCGTCGTCCTCGTCCTGCTCCTCGGGCATGAGGTTCTCGTCGGCGGCGTCCGCGGCGATCTGAGCCTCCAGGCGGGCGTCCTCCTCCTCGGCCGTCGTACCGGTAGCAATGTGCTCAGCAGACGTACCGGCGACCAGATCGATCTTCTCGTCCTCATCACCGTCGGGGCCTTCGCCGCGCTCGATAATCTGGATGCCGTCGATCTCGTCCTTCTCGTCCTTCTTTTGAATCAGACCCATATCAGTTACTCCTTGTTAGGAAACATAGTCCGCAATAGAATACGCCCGACAGAGCGCCGGGCGTATTGATTCTCAGGTTATACGCAAACACTTAAGTACTATTTAGGCGTTTGCAGTGTGCATGCCTTAGGCCAGGTGCGCGATAACGGCATCGGCAAAGGCCTGCGTGCCCACAGCGCCCTCAACGGAGCCGGTCTGGGCACGGCGCACGTCGCCGGTAACCTGCTCGCCCTCGTCGAGCGTGGCAGAAACGGCGGCGCGAATGCGATTGGCCGCGTCGTTCTCGCCCAGGTGATCGAGCATCATCGCAGCAGAGAGGATCTCGGCCGTGGGGTTGGCGATATCCTGGCCAGCGATATCGGGCGCGGAGCCGTGCGTTGCCTCAAAGATGGCGCAGTCAGCACCGATGTTGGAGCCGGGGGCCATCCCTAGGCCGCCCACCAGGCCGGCGCACAGGTCGCTCACGATGTCGCCGTACAGGTTGGGCAGCACCAGGACATCGAAGTCGTTGGGGTTCTGGACCAGGCCCATGCAGGTGGCGTCGACGATCTTGTCGTTGAACTCGATATCGGGATAGTTGGCGGCCACCTCGCGCGCAACGCGCAGGAACAGGCCATCGGTCGCCTTCATGATGTTGGCCTTATGCACGGCCGTCACCTTTTTGCGGCCGCAGCGGCGGGCATACTCAAAGGCATACTCCACAATGCGGCGGCTCTTGGCGATGGAGATCGGCTTAATTGAAATGGCGGAATCTGCGGCGAAGGTCTTCTGGCCCGAGCGCTCGACAAGCTGCGAGAGCTCCTCGACCTCGGCAGCGCCCTCATCGAACTCGATGCCGGCGTAGAGGTCCTCGGTGTTCTCGCGCACGATGACCAGGTCAACGTCGCGGAAGCGCGAGCCGTCGCCCGGCTGCGACAGGCAGGGGCGCACGCAGGCGTACAGGTCGAAATGCTTGCGCAGGGCGACGTTAACGCTGCGGAAGCCCGTGCCGACCGGCGTGGTGATGGGGCCCTTGATGGCAACTTTGGTCTCGGCGACCGCATCGAGCACATGCTGGGGCAGCGGCGTGCCAAACTCGTCCATGACGCCGGCGCCGGCCTCCTGGACGTTCCAGTTGATCTGGACACCGGTGGCCTCGACCACGCGGCGCATGGCCTGCGTAATCTCGGGACCGATACCGTCACCGGGAATCAGGACTACATCGTGCGCCATAATCTGTTACTCCTCGTCTTCGGCGTCGTCAGATTTTTTAACGCTAGCACGCTTCTTCTTTTTGGAGAGATCCAGGCCAAAACGTTTAACAAGCATTTCGCAAATCTCGCTCGAACGGGCCTTGAGATAGCTGCCCTTGCCGTTCTCGGCGTCGAACTTAAGGCGCAGCGCGAGCTTCTCGGCGACCTCGGCGTCAATCTCGCCCTGGCCAAACTCGTACAGGCAACCGAGCATATCGCGATACTCGAGGTCGCCGTGGTAACACTGGATGGCCTCGTCCAGGATGGGCCAAGCCTCGCGCGAACGCTCGACACTCGTGGCACCCCACACGCACAGCAGGCGGAAGGCGGCATAGCGCAGCGTGGAGGAAATCTCGTCGAACAGCGCGGTCTCGGCGCCCTCAAAGGCATCGCCCAGCTGCTCGGGGCAGATGGTGGCGAGCGCCGCCAGGGCATCGAGGGCCTCCCAGCGGGTCTGAGCCTCGGGGCGGTCGAGTGCCTCGATCAGCGCGGGCACGCAGGGCACGACGCGCTGCGGATCGCGCTCGGCGAGCAGGTGCAGCACGCGGGCGGCAAACTGACGGATGCGGCGCGTGGGGCAGCCGAGCTCCTTGACCAGACGGTCGACGGCGTTCTCGTTCTCCTCTGCCAGCTGAAGCTGTGCCAGCTCCTCATCGGTGAGCTGTTCTTCCTTGTTTTCTGCCATAGTTACCTCTTCTTACTATTTCTTAGCGTGCTTGCCAGCACCCTTGCTGTCATCGGTGACCGAGATGAGCTGTCGGTCGGCTGCACCATTGTGACGCGCGCGGCGGCGCTCCTCGGCGTCGCCCGCATCGGCGGCGGCGCGGTGTGCCTTGTTGACGTTAAAGACCTCGTCGTGCTTGCGCCACGGGCCGACGGACTCGCCGAAACTCATCTTAAGGCCGGCGATAAAGCCGCCGAGCCAGCCGATCGGCGCAAACTGCACCAGCGGGAACAGCGAGAACACCCAGGTTAGCAGGACGACTGCCGCCGCACCCGCAAAGTTGGCAATCCAGTAGTCGCGCTTGGTGATGACGCGCTTTTCGCACGCCCACTGGCCGCACAAAAAGCCGATGTAAATCGCAAAGAGAAAGAGCACCAGCGCAAGCACCACGAACGTCCAGCTCATGGGCGCTACTCCTCGTGATGATGGCCGCAGCAGCACTCGTGGCCGTCATCGTGGCCGTGACCGCCGCAGCACTCGTGGTCCTCGCCATGGTGGTGGCCGCAACCGCACTCGTGGTCGTCGCCATGCTCGCCGCAACCGCAGCCTTCCTCGTGGGCACCGTGCTCCTCGGGACGATACTGCGACCAGTCCAGACCGGCGGCGATGGCGTCGGCCTCCTCCTTGTAGAGGACCGTGATGGCCTGGGTGCCCAGCTTGGCGCCACCAATGGCGTCGAGCATGTCATAGAGCGTAAAGGCGACGTCGGCGCCGGGCAGCGCGAGCTCGCGGTCGTCGGCATAAGCGAGCGCCAAGCGCAGGTCCTTAATGAAGTGCTCGACCATAAAGCCGGGCTTGTAATCGCCGTCGAGCGCCTTGGGCGCCAGGCTCTCCATGGCGCCGGACTTGCCGGTACCGCCCAGGATCATCTGGCGGGTCTTCTCCAGATCAAGGCCGCTCAGCTCGGCAAATGCCATGGCGTCTGCCATGCCGACCATGCAGGCGCCCAGCGACACCTGGTTGGCGAGCTTGGCAGCCTGGCCCTTGCCGGCGCCGTCGAAGCAGCAGATGTTGGCCGCAAAGGTGGCAAGGATGTCGCGGACCGGCGCGATGTCGTTCTCGGTAGCGCCCACGATAGCCGTGAGCGTACCGGCGATAGCGCCCGACTCGCCGCCGGTGACGGGGCAGTCAAACGCCATGCGACCAGAAACCTGGGCGGCCTCGGCAATGTCACGGGCAAGCTCGGGCGAGCTCGTGGTGAGGTCGATCAAGACCGCGCCGGGCTTAGTGCACGCGAGCAGGCCGTCGCCCGCCAGGTAGAGTTCCTCGACCTCGGAGGGATAGCCCACCATGGTAAAGACGACATCGGCGTTCGCCGCGGCATCGGCCGGCGTATCTGCCCAGACGGCGCCGCGCTGGATAAGCGCCGCCGCCTTGGACTTGGTGCGGTTGTTGACCGTGACGGGATAGCCAGCATCCAGGATGTGGCCGGCGATGGGAGCACCCATGATTCCGGTGCCGATAAATGCGACGGAGAGCTTGTTTGCCATGAAACCTTTCCTTTTGGGTTGGGTGTTGTTACCAGTTTAAATACTCGGTGCCAGCGTTTCGGCCGTGACTTGAGGGCGCTTGCAGCCGCAGCGCCTACCTACTCGCCGCGCACGCGACGCGCGATGCGGTCGGAAAGCGAGGCTTTCTCGGCGCGATTCTTGCCCCAAAACGCGCAGGCCACCATGCCGGGGCCCACGTGCGAGCCGATGGTGGGACCCACGGAGCTGCGAATGATCGTGACGTCGGCACAGCCCTCCTCCTTGCGGATGGCGGCCTCGAGCCAATCACCGTCCTTCTCGGCATCGGCCGTCATGATGGCAATGGGCATGGTGCGGTCGGGCACGTAGTTCTCGCGGAACGACTTGAGGATGGACTTGAGCGCCTTCTTGCGGCCGCGGTTGACGCCAATCAGCGACAGCGAGCCGGCAAGGTCGTAGGAGAGCTCGGGCTTGACATCGAGCTTTGCCGTGAGCTGCGCCGCCGCGGGCGGAATGCGGCCGCCGGCAGCCAGTGCGTCGAAGCTCTCGAGCGTAAAGTAGCCGTGGACGTAGGTCTTTGCCTCGTTTGCCCAATCGACCAGCTGCTTGGCGGTCAGTCCCGCCGAACGCTGGCGCACGGCCTCGAGCGCCAGGAGCGCGCCGGTCGCACAGGGTAGAGCGTTGTCGACCACGTACAGCTCAAAATCGGGATACTCGGCGCGCACGGCGTCCGCCGCCTGGCACGCGGAGTTGTAGCTCGACGACAGCGCCGAGGTAAAGCACAGGTAGACCGTGGGCGTGCCCTCTTTGGCGCACTCGGTAAAGAACTCGATATAGCGACCGAGCGACACGGCGGAGGTAGACACGCGAGCGCCGGCGCGCATGCGGTCGTAGAACTCCTTAGGGCTCATGCTCGACCAGATGTCATCCGTGCGCTCCTCGCCATCGATAATGAAGGGGAAGCCCAAGATATCGACATCGAGGTTCGCGGCGACCTCGGGGCTAAAGTCGCAGCAGGTATCGACGACGATGCGGCAGCGGTCAGAATGGCCGGTAGATGCAGCCTTGTCCATCAAAGCGACTCCTTACGTAAAAAGGCGGCCATCCGCATGGGATGGCCGCCAACCGTTAACTCATGCAAGTTAACGTATTTTACTCGTCAAGCGTTTCGATACGGGGCTTAATGATGCCATATCCACCATTCTTACGGTGATACACCACATTGATGAGGCCAGTCGTCGCGTTCTCGAACACGTAGAAGTCGTGGCCCAGCAGATCGGTCTGCACCAGTGCCTGCTCCTCAGTCATCGGGGTGACGTCGATGACCTTCTCGCGGACGAGCAGGTCGTCCTCCTCCTCGGGCAGCAGCAGGTCGGCCAGATCCTCGACGCGCTCGACCGGCGCGACATCCGCGGCGCTGGCACCGCCCTGGCGGTTGTCCACGACCTTGGTCTTGAACTTGCGCAGCTGGCGGGTGACCTTATCGGCGGAGAGGTCGATGGCGGCGTACATATCTGCACCGTGCTCGGCAACGCGAATCACCGAACCGCGGACACGAACCGTAACCTCGACGATTGCCGGGTTGGGGTTCGAGGGGTTCTTCTCATAGCGAAGTACAACGTCGACCGTCATGGGCTCGATATCGAAAACCTTGAGCGCCTCGCCGATCTTCTCATCCACATGCGCACGCAGAGCATCGGTTACCGTCGTCTTGCGTCCAGAAACCTTGATATCCATACGTGGCTCCAATCTGCCTCGGGGACTTACTGTACTGGCTATGTACCCATTGCCGTGCATTTAATCACGCGGATTCCTAAAGACCCGAATAACGATTGCTTGATACCGCATACCGAAGTCTCGCACTTTTCCATGGCAAAGTGCGCTATAGGAGGGAGCCGACAGATTTGTATTTGGTCCCGAAAATTGGCTTTGACCTGCTGGTTTTATAGGGATAAAAAAGCCGGGCTCCCCTATTGGGGGAGCCCGGCAGTGCGTGTTGAAACCGTGAAGAGATGTCCTTTCCAACGTATGGGAGACACCACCCCTAGTAATAACTAGCTATTGAGTTTGTTAATGTCGTCGTCGGTGATGGTGCCTTCCTGGCTGGACGATTTGTCCTCGGAGGATGCGGTCTCATTGTTGGAATCGAAAGACTCGCTGCCGGAGGACGTGGTCTCACTGGACTCAGAGTCGCCCGGTTGCACGTTAGCGCCCGAAACCGTCTTAGTGGTGAGGTCGTAGGGAATCTGACCGTACCAGACGCAGTGAACCGCCTCGAGCGCACCGTCGACCGTGATGTCGTCGAGGGCATCACTCACGGCACGGCACAGTTCGTCATTCGACGAGAGGCCCGCAACACCAAGCGTCGAGGGCGCCTCGAGCGCACCGACATAGGAGACCTCGCTCATCAGGCGTGCAAGATAGCCGCCGGCCGTGGAGTCGCAGATCACATAGTCGACCTCGCCGGACTCGAGCGCCTCAAAGCACTCGTTGATGTTGGAGTAGGTCTTTTGGTTGGCGGTAATGCTCTGCTTAGCAAGCGCCTCCTGCGAGGCCGAGGACATCTGGACACCCAGGGTAGACGTGTTAAGGGTATCGGTGGAAACGCTCAGCGACCCACCATCGCTGGTTTTACCGAACACAGAAGCGGCATCGTACAGGCAGGTGCCGAGCGTGCTAACGTCCCCGTCTGTGGAGCTGATCTCGCCGATAAAGATATCAGCCTTTTTGTCGCCGAGCGCGGAACCTGCCGAGGACGCATCGACAAAGGCGACCTTAAGGCCCATGCGGCTTGCGAGGGCGCGGGCGGCGTCAACCGCATATCCCGTGAGCTCGCCGTCGGCGCCTTGCATGGCCTGCGGCGCATCGGAAGTATCGAGGGCGACCGTCAGGGTTCCGGGAGTGACCAGGGCATCGTCCGACACCGCCGGCGTGACGGTCTCGCGCTCGATCTGGTCGATCGTGGGCGTCGTGAACGTGGACAGTGGATTGAACGCACATCCACTCAGGCCCAAAACGGCAATGACCGCTGCGGTCCCAGCACCCAACCGAGCCGCGTGCATCAAGCTGCCCCTCACCATGTCCACTACCCTGCCTTCTGTGTCGTATACAATCCGTGCGTTGCGCGGAATATCAGGTTGTTCCCACCAGCTGACCTGGTATTTGACCCCACACTTGCGCACCGGAGTGTTTGCTCGGGAGGCCGCAGCCACCTTCACGACTGACCCGCTCGCCCGCGAGGCGGTATTGCCCCAAAGAAAGTAGAACGGACGGTGCGGCTTACATCTAGGACGCGCCATGATCGCGCCGCGCGCACGCGGTCGCTTACGTGGATCCCTTTGACCGCGTCTGTCTTGGACTAGGACGGGCATTTCGTCCGTCCGCAACCACAGCCTGGTAGGAACGAAGCGCATTATAGCTAAGTTCAAGCTAAAGTTTAAGGTTAGGGGCGTTATTCGCATCGCGAGTACAGATTTCGCAGGTCAGGACGGGCCGCACGCGCTCTGATTAAGCCCGTCGCTCCCCTATGGAAAGCCCCAACACACCCGTCTTAGGGCGCCGTGGCCAAAAAATAGCAAATATGAGTACTGTTACCAATTTAGTAGCAGGAGTTTTTGGCTCTGCAAGCTGTTTTCACGCTCTATAACGTCAGATTGATGCCAGGATATTCCACATTTGTTTAATAATTTTCTAATTTACGCCATCTTCCAGTCCCAAAATCCCTGATTTTGCTGTTACTGAATTTGTAGCAGTACTCATATTTGCTATATTTTGGCCAAAGCATATATCCAACCCCCTGTTTCAGAGCATTGTTAGGCGGGTTTAAGCCCAAAACACGCCCGCAACGTGTTAAATAGCGCCTCTTGTTTCTTTCTGCGAGCGTCAACACGGTTGCGATATCGCTTACTCATGCGCTGGTGGATGCGCCATGCGAGCGCTTCCATCGCTTCCATGTCGCAGAGCATTTCGTTGTTAACCGTCGCGACCTCGATTCCCATAGTAATCAAGCCCGTGTTGCGTTTTTCATCATGGATACGTCCCCTCCGGGAGGAATGGCCCAGCTCACCGTTGTATTCCAGGTCAAACTGGGCTGCTTCCTGATACGCATCGCAAACTGCATGCGGCATCCCCGAGATTGCCTGCGCACGGTCATCGAACTCGATCTTGTAGTCGGTCTTAAAGGGACCGCAGGCAAATCCGCCATAGGAAAACGGAAGCGAAAACAGAGCGAGCATGATGCACTCCATGGGCGAGCGCAGATTTTCTGACAGGTAGGGACACAGGCGCAGCAGCTGTTTGGCCACATTCCCCTTGCATGCCACGAGGTAATCTACCAGGCAATCGGGTGTCAGCACGGACTCGACCTCAAAGTAACCGACATCTGGCGGCTGGTCTTTGTCCTTTGCCAATTTGTTCACGACAGGCGATGTGTAGGGAGGTAGATACTGCCCGCGGTCACTCAGCGAAATCTTAGAGCACAGCTCCTGGGCCAGGGCAAATGCCTGGATACAGCCGACCTCGCGGGCGACGGCAACACAAAGGGCCTCGGGAGATAGACTGTACACCCCTGGTTCCACCTCTAGAATCGAGCCGGCGGGCAACCCAGAGCATACGGACCAGCCCACGCCAGGCATGCGGCGGCGCTGCGCCGCAGATCCCACCAGCAAGCAAAGATCTTCTTGCACCTCGCCGCTTGCGGCCCCAATCCGCACCAAGTCGGGAAGATAGATGTCCTCGATCGAGGGCGACGACGCGCGCAGCACACGGCACTCTTCATCGGGACTGAGGTCCCTCCAGCTGATGTAACCCATTTGTCGGCGCTCGGCGCGCATCATGCGTAGCGCCGAGGCGCCCGTCAGAATTACGGAAGCAGCCAGCTGCTCGCTTGCAGGCTTGCCACGCTGCCCGATCTTTATTGCCATCTGAACCACCCCTACCAAACGCGTGCGATAGCGAGGCCATCAACGGCCGTGGCACCGGCGCGCTTGAGTTCCGCCGAAGCCGCTGCCATCGTCGCACCCGTGGTGATAACGTCGTCGATAAGCAGCAGGCGGCGGCCGTGCACGTCCTCAACCGTCTCGTACATACCTCGGGCACGCTCGCGGCGCTCCTCACGACCGAGTTCGCGCTGGTCGCCATGCCCGTACTTGACGAGAGCATCGAGCAGAGGAACACCCGACAGCTCGCAAAATGGGCGCGCAATAGCCTCCATATGATCAAAACCACGCCGCCGAAACGCTGCCGCCGTCGCAGACACAAACACCACCGCATCCGCACCGGAAAGCACGCCTCCGTAGCGATCGGGAGCTACGACCTGGGCATGCAGGGCGGTGTCGTAGAACAGCTCCGCCAGATACGGAGCCAGACGTCGCTCGCCCGCATCCTTGTACGCTTTAATGATGCGCGGCAGCGGATGCGCATAGACGGCGCACGCCAGGCAGCGGTCGAGCGCCTCCGCCATTGCCGAAGACGTGCCCTCGACCGAACACTCAGTGCACAGCAAATCCCCAAACGGGGCGCCACATCGGGTGCAGCTATGACGTGGGTCGATGAGCGTGAGCGCGGCCAGGCAGTCTTGGCAAATAAGCGCACCGGCGCGCTCGCAGCCGGTACATCGTGTTGGCGACAATGCCTCGAGCGCCTCGTACGTCGCGCGCTCGGCAAACGGTAGCAATTCGTCCGCAAACGGTAGGGCACCGGCACTCTGCAGACGGCTCAATATGTTCAGATGGCTCTTCAAGACACAACCCTCCCTACGCTCGATCGCAGGGAGGGTTGTTGATTCGGCGCTATGATACCCCGATGCGCTCGGGGCAAGGCAGGTTAAATCCGCTCGCGGGCGTTATTCGCCGGCGGGCGGTTGTGGTGCGGACGAAGACGGGGTCGAGCCCTCGCCACCATCCTGGCGCGGCTTGCGGGAACGACGACGGCGACGGCGCTTTTGACCCTGGTCGGCCGAGCCCTCGCCACCGCGATTCTCGCGCGGCTCGCGCTCGTCGCGAGCGGCGCCACGCGAAGCCTTGGCAGCCGCTCCCCCGCCATCCCCGGGACGACGGCGCGTGACCTTGACCTCGCCATCCGAGACCTGATCGGCCACGGAGGGCACTGAGGGCTTCTGTTGCGCGCCCGAGGAATGGCGACGGCGCGGACGCGGCGCGCGCTCCTCCTCGCCACGTGACTTGCCGCTCTTGTCGACAGGCGCATCGGAGGCCGAGGCGCCCTTGGAAGCGGCACCGGCCTCGCGAGCAGCTGCGGCGCGGAAGGCGTCCTCGCGCTCCTCGCTCGACAGATGACGGCGGCGGCGACGTGTGGGGTTCATGCCGCCGCCGCGATTCTGCTGCTGGGGCTGCTGAACCTCGCGCTCGCGAGAGGCGTTCTTGCCCGCGGCTGCAACCTCGGTAGCATCGCCCGAGCCCGCGCGCTTGCGACGGCGACGGCCATCGGCCGCCCCCTCGGCCTCGGGTGTCTCGGCCTTACCGCGGCCTTTTCCGCGGCCACGGCCCTCGCCCTGACCCTGACCGGCGCGAGCATCGGATTCAGCATCGCGACGACGGCGCTTGGGCATCGACGTGCCGGCCAGACGGTCGGCACTCGACAGGCCATCGCCCACATCGACGCCGTTTTCGCGATCGAGCTCCATGAGCGCCAGGCGCATCTCGGGCGACTCGATGCGCTCGAGCACGTCGCGCGTCACGCAGTCGGGGCGGCAGTTGCAGCCCTGCTCGGCGGCCTTCTTTTTGCAGCCCTCCGAGCACGTCATATCGGCCAGGTTGACCTTAAAGACCTTGCCGTTCTCCAGGCGCAGCACCAGCTGCTCACGCGGCGTGTCATATTCCTGAATACGCGCCTTGCCAAGCGGCGTATCGATGAGCGTCTTCTTTTTGGGCGCACGGCTCTTAAAGTCCTTGTACGCCTCGAACTCATAACGCAGACAGCACATCAGGCGGCCGCAAACGCCGCTGATCTTGGACGAGTTGAGCGGCAGGTCCTGCTCTTTTGCCATGCGAATCGAGACGGGCTCAAACTGTCCGCCAAAGCGCGTGCAACAGAGCTCTTGGCCGCACTGGGCATAGCCGCCCACCAGGCGGGTCTCGTCGCGCACGCCGATCTGGCGCATGTCGACGCGAATATGCAGCGTCGAGGACAGATCCTTGACGAGCTGGCGAAAATCGACGCGCTCCTCGGCCGCAAAGTAGAACACGGCCTTCTCGCCGCCAAACAGGTACTCGACGCCCACCGGCTTCATCTCGAGGTCGAGCTCCTTGACCAGACGGCGGAAGTCGACCATGGCCTCGTCGCCCTGGATGGCCAGGTCGTCGGCAAGCTGCAGGTCGATGTCGCTCGCCACGCGCAGCACGGGCTTGAGCGGCTGACCGATCTCGTCTTGCGGCACCTCGAAGGGATCGGCCGTGACCAGGCCAATCTCGGTTCCGCGCTCGGTGGAGCAGATAGCGTAATCTGCCTCGAGGATATCCAGATCCTGCGGGTCGAACCACAGGTCGCGCGAGGCGTAGGTAAACTTAACGGGTACGACTAACGGCATTTCAGTGCCTTCCTGATATCGAACAGCATGACCTCGATGGCCAGCTGGGGAGTAACGTTTCTGGCGATGTTGCGCTCGGCGGTCGCGACTGCCTCGAGCGCCCGCGTGGCACCCGCAACATTGGTCGCGGCGGCAAGCCGACCGATCGTGTCGCGCACGTCTTCGTTCACCACGTCGGCTGCCTCGTCCTGAAGTGTCAGCAGCACGTCGCGCATGAGCGTCCGCGCGCTCGCCAGCGCTTCCATGATACCCGAACGCTCGCGCGCGTTGAGTTCGCGCTTGTTGCGGTCCTCAAGCTGCTTCAATGCTCCACGCGACAGGTAGTCGGCGTTTTGCTCGAGCACCTTTTCCTGTGTGGACTTGACCTCGGCGAGCGGCGCCTTAACGGCGACGATGAGTGACTTGGCGCGGCTGAGCACGTCGGCCTCGTCGGCGGCGATAAGCGAATCGATGGCGCGAACCATCTGACGGCGGGCGTCCTGGCGCTCGGCGCTCTTGAGGAACTCGATGCCACGCGTGGGGCTTCCCGCCACGGCGACGGCCATGCGGCAACGCGCAGGGTCCTGACCGGTGGCGCGGCTCACGGCCTGCGCGGCGACGGCGGGCGATACCAGCCGAAACGGCACGCACTGGCAACGACTCACGATAGTGGGCAGCATCACGTCTGCCGAGGTGCCCAGCAGGATGAACATAACGCCCTCGGGCGGCTCCTCGAGAGTTTTGAGCAATGCGTTGGCGGTGTTGGCGCGCAGCTGCTCGGCACGGTCAATGATGTAGACCTTGGCCTTGGCGCGGATGGGCGCCAGCGGCACGTCGTCGAGCAGCTCGCGGGTCTGGGCGATGAGGTAGCCCGTGGCGCTCTCGGGCGTGTAATAGTGCACGTCGGGGTGCGTATGCCGCGCAACGCGCACGCAGCTATCGCATGAGCCGCAGCCATCCTGCTCGCACAGGAAGGCCTGGGCGAGCGCCCACGCGGCGTCGAGCTTGCCCGCGCCGGGCGCGCCCAAAAACAGGTAGGCGTGCGATGCACGACCGCTGGCGACGGCATTGGTCAAAAAGTCGCGCACGCGTTCCTGAGTGTCAAGCTTGACCAGCAGGCTTGCCTGAGCGGGGGCCATGTTACTCGGCCTCCTTGGCAAGCGCGGCGGCGACGGCATCCTGGGAAATGTCGAGGCCGTAGGCGCGAACCTGCTCGACCGTCTGTGCGAATACGTCCTCGGTGGACGCGGTCGCGTCGATGAGCTTTACGCGGTTTGGTTCCTCGGCGGCGATGGCGCAAAATCCCTGGTAGACACGCTCTTGGAAGGCCATGCCCTTAGCCTCCATGCGATCTGCCGCGCCACGGGCTGCCATGCGCAGCGCCGCCTGCTCGGGCGTGATGTGATAGACGAGCGTGAGCGCCGGGTGCGTCCCCGCGACGGCCAGGTTGTTGGCATCGCGTACTATCTGGCGATCGAGGCCATCGGCAAACGCCTGATAGCAAGTTGTGGAATCGTAGAAGCGGTCGCACAGGACCACCTTGCCGGCAGCAAGGGCAGGCGCGATGACCTCGTGCACCAACTGGGCGCGCGCGGCCTCGTAGAGCAACAACTCGCAGGTGTCGCCCATCGCCGTATTGGCGGGGTCGAGCAGCAGAGCACGGATCTTTTCGCTGATGGCGGTACCGCCCGGCTCGCGCAGGGTCACAACCTGGTAGCCGGCAAGGTCGAGCGCACGGGCAAGCAGGCGCGCCTGCGTAGATTTACCGGCGCCATCGACACCCTCGAGCGTAATGAAGCTATGTTGAGCGGGCTCAAAAGCCATGGGCGCAGCCCCTTCCTACAAGGCGCGTAAATGCGAGTTATAGCAACCAAGCCATGATACCCCAGGGGCAGGCGCGTCCCAAATCGGGCCTAGTCATTGGGGACGTTCTAAAGTTGCGGTGAAATAGGGACTGTTTGGCGGTCTCAGAGCTTCAATCAGTCCCTATTTCACCGCAACTTATGATGGGGAATTTTGGACGCTGGGTATAATCGTCGTATTGCATTGAAATGTGGCGAAAGGAGTGGCAATGTCTCGGTATTGCGCCTCGTGCGGCAAACTTCTTGCAGATGATGCCAAGTTCTGCACCTCATGCGGTGCACCCGTTGAGCAGACAACCGCAAGCAATGGCCAACCCGCGTTTGAGCAGACCGGCTTCCTCGATACGCCGCAAGCTAAGCCGGACGACCCCCTCGCCTATCGCCCCGACCCCGCCGCCAGCCCCGCAGCGGTCGAAACGACGCAGCGCATACCCGTCGCGGACACCCCGCCCCAACAGCAACCGGCATCTACGTACGCGCCTGATTCACCGCAGGCCCCCGCCGCCAAAAAGAGCAGCACCAAGGCGCTTATCGCCGTTATCGTTGTGCTGGTGGCAATCATCATCGCCCTGGTCATTTTCTTTGTGATCAAGCCTTTCGACAACGCCGCCACGCAAACGACTGCCGAGATTACTAAGCTGCACCATGATGTTGACGATGATGACCTCAAGCCTCTCGACGACCCCAATAGCCTTTTTGACGATGACGACGAGGACGACGAGGATGGCAGCCAGGCAACCCTCTCCGAGCAGAACCTCTACCGTCGCCTGAGCGAATACTACGACCTGCTCGAAGATCTCGATAGCCAGGTCCGTGCCTGCGCGCAGGCCTTCAATGGCAGCTATCTGGAAGAAGATCGTACCGCCCGTCAAAATCTCGCCGACGTCGCCGAGCGCACGGAAGACACCATCGAGCAGTACTACGATATCGTCGAGGACCTGGACGTCCCCATGAGCTCTAAGAACTACAGTTCCTGGAAAGACATCGTTGCCCTGTATGACGACCTGGACAACCGCATCGACGCGATCTGCGATGCCTGGGAGATCAGCTTAAAGTACGCAAAGCCCGCGGACCATAAGAACGAGATCGTGGCGCCGCTGTCGCGCGACAACGTGGCGGGCACCAATGACAATAAGTACCGCCTAGACTTTGAGGAGCGCTATCCCGGCGCCAAACCCGTCGAAGTGAACTAACGCCTTGTCGTTTCCGAGCCGGCAGTTAGGGACGTTCCTAAACTGCCGGCAGAAAAAGGAATGTCCCTAACTGCCGGTCAAAAAACGAGCGAGGATCATGGGACCCTCGCTCGTTTTTTGGGCAATGTTTCGACTGCGCCGTTACTTGTCGGCGGCTGCTTTCTTGGCAGTCGACTTCTTCGCGGTCGTCTTCTTGGCGGCAGTGGCTTTCTTAGCCGTCGTCTTCTTCGCAGTCGAGGTCTTCTTCGCCGCGCTCGCCTTGGTCGTGGTCTTGCGGCCGCGGGCGGGCTTCTTCTCCTTGGTCGGGCAGTCCATGTTCACGCAGATACGCCACGGACCGCGCGCCGTGTTGACCACCACGATGGGGGCGCCGCACTCGGGACAGGTCTCGCCCGTCGCCTCGAGTTTTCCACGCGCCGGCAGCGGATAGCTCACGCCGCAATCGTCATAGTTGGTGCAGCGGATAAAGCGCTTGCCGCTCTTCTCGCTCTTGTGTGCGATCAGGTCGCCATGGCGTCCGGCCTCGGCACACACCTTGCACTCACCCACCTTAAGGTCGGGCTCGTAGTTGGTGGGGCACGTGGGGTTCACGCAGATCTCGAAGGCCTTCTGGCGGAACGGCTGGCACTTAATGCGCGGTGCACCGCATTCGGGGCACACGGCCGCCTCGCCCTCGAGCGGGCTCACCTTGACGCCGCTCGGCACCGGATAGGTCACGTCGCAGTCGGGCCAGCCCATGCAGCCGATAAAGCTGCCACGGGTCTTGGCGCTCGTCTTCATAACCAGGTCTTTGCCGCACTTGGGGCAGGCGCCCACGCGCGCATCGGCCGTGACGGCGTCGCTGATGGCGTCGCCGAGCTCCTGCGTATGCTTGAGCAGCTCGTCGAGCACACCGGCCAGCAGTGCGCGCGAGTGCGTCACGACATGCTCTTCGGTGTCCTCGCCGCGCTCCACGCGGGTCATGTCGCCGTCGAGCTCACTGGTCATATCGGGGCTCGTGATGCGCGGGGCAAACTGCGACAGCGCATCGATAATGGCGATACCCAGCTGACTCGGCTCCACGGGATCGTTTTTGAGGTAACGCACGGCGTACAGGCGCTCGATGATGCTCGCGCGCGTGGACTTGGTGCCCAGGCCGCGCTTTTCCATCTCCTGCACGAGCTTGCCCTGGCTGTAGCGCGCGGGCGGCTCGGTCTGCTTGGCCTCGAGCTTAATGTCGAACACGTCGACCGTATCGCCCTGCTCCAGCGGCGGCATCTGCTCGTCGCGCTTGAGTCCATACGGATACGCCTCGCGGAAACCCGGGGTCACGAGCACATCGCCCGAAGCCACGAACGGCTCACCGTTCACGTCGAGCTCGAGTTTGGTGTTCTCGATGGTCGCGGGACCCATGAGCGTCGCCAGGAAGCGGCGGGCGATGAGGTCGTAGAGCTTGCGTTGGCCGCCATCGATCGTGGACGGATCACCTTCGCCCGTGGGGTAGATGGGCGGGTGGTCGGTGGTTTCGACTTTGCCGCGCGTGGGCTTCATGGGGCCGGCGAGCACCTTTTTGCACACAGGCGCCAGCGCCGGGTTGATCTTTGCAAGGTCGCTCACCACGGCGCCCAGATCGAGCGTCGCGGGGTACACGGTGTTGTCGACACGCGGGTAGCTGATGAGGCCGGCCATGTAGAGGGACTCGGCGATGCGCATCGTACGCGCAGGCGAGATGCCCTCGGCCGCGGCGGCAGCCTGCAGCGAGGTTGTCGCAAACGGCGTGGGCGGCTGCTGCTTACGCGAGCGCTTGGTCACCGCGGCAACGGTCGCCGTCTTGGCGCCGTCGACGTGATCATACGCCGTCTCGGCAGCGTCCTTGTCGGTAAAGCGCGCCGTCTTGTGAGCAATCTTAAAGCGGTCGTCCTCGGCAGCACCCTGTGCGGCGCCCATGCCGCGGATCTGCCAATAGTCCTCGGGCACAAACGCCATGCGCTCGCGCTCGCGCTCGACCACCAGGGCAAGCGTCGGTGTCTGCACGCGGCCGGCAGAGCGCACGTTACCAAAGCCGCCAAACTTGGCGAGCGTCAGGTAGCGCGTGAGCACCGCACCCCAAATGAGGTCGATGTGCTGGCGGCTCTCGCCGGCGTCGGCCAGATTCTGGTCGAGCGAGACGAGATTATCGAAGGCCTGCGTGATCTCGGCCTTGGTAAACGAAGAGTACTGGGCACGGGCAACCGGCAGGTCGGGCGCAACCTCGCGCACCTTGTTAAGGGCGTCCGAACCGATCAGCTCGCCCTCGCGATCGAAGTCCGTGGCGATAATGACGCTGTCAGACTTTTTAGCGAGGTTCTTGAGCGAACGAATGAGTTCCTTCTCGGCCGGTAGCTTAATGACGGGCGCCCAGGTGAGGTAAGGCAGGCTCTCGAGCTTCCAGCCCTTGATGGAGATGCCATCGGCAAGAAACGGCTTGCGCTTGGTGTCGTAGGGCGGACGCGCCAGGCCATCGGGTATGTCGGCCGGCAGCATCTCGCCGTCCTCGGTGACCGAATACCAGCCCAGCTTTTTATCGAACAGCACGCTGTCGCAAAAATCGGGCGCAAGGATGTGGCCGGCAAGGCCGATGGTCACGCACTCCTCGCCCTTCCACTCAAAACGGTAGATGGCGGTGTTGTACACCTTGTCCTTTTTGGGCTTGCCCGTGGACAGACGCTCGGCAATCTGACGCGCGGCGTCGTTTTTCTCGGCGATGATGAGCTTCAAAAGAGGCTCCTATCTCGTATCTCTGCGGCTACGCCCGCCCGTATGGCGGCCGACTTACGCCCTTGCTTGCTCAATCTGCCCGATGAGCCAATCGCACCAGGCATCCATGCCCTCGCCCTTGCGCGCGCTGACGGAAAACCGCGGCGCCCGCGGATTGAGGTCATCGAGTGTCTTAGTATACCTATCCATGTCAAAATCGAAAGCCGGGGCCACATCGACCTTGTTGAGCAGCTGCGCGCCGGCGTGCTGAAAGATGCCCGGGTACTTGACGGGCTTGTCGTCGCCCTCGGGCACCGAGAGAATCATGATGGACAGGTTCTCGCCCAGGTCAAAGTCGACTGGGCAGACCAGGTTACCCACGTTTTCGATAAAGATAACGTCGATGTTTTCCAGACCCACAGCCTGGTCGAAGGCGTCAACGGCCTCCATGATCATGTTGCCCTCGAGGTGGCACAGGCCGCCCGTGTTGATCTGGATGGCGGGCATGCCGGCTTCCTTCATGGTGATGGCATCGACATCCGAGGCGATATCGCCCTCGATGACGGCACAACGCAGGCCGGCCTTATCGCGCAGGCGCTCGTTGGTGCCCAAAATCGTGGTTGTCTTACCCGAGCCGGGGCTCGACAAGACGTTGATCACATAGGTGTTTGTCTCGTTAAATCGCTGACGCAGCTGATCTGCCAGGCGCTCGTTGCGCGACAGGATCGGCGACGCGATATCAATTGTTTTCTCGGCCATACTCGGCACTCCTTAATTTCCAACATTTATACCCCGTCCCTTGGTGGCTGGCGGGCTAATCGTCGGGGGTTTCGATTTCGATACTTGCGATGTCGAGTTCGCGGCCGTGCAGCAGACGCACGTTGGCGCCGCCACATTGAGGGCAGCGGCAATGGAAACGGTCGTGATCGAAGACCTCACCGCAGTCCTGGCACTCGCTTTGTGGATGGACCTCCTCCACGGCAAGCTCGCAGCCGCGCGTGAGCGGGTCCTCGTCGCGAAACGTCTCCCAGGCAAAGTCGAGCGCCTCGCGCACGACCTCGGTCATATCCCCGATACGCAGCGTTACCAAAACGGCGCGCGAGGCCCCCGCCCCACGCGCCGCGCGAATCACTGTATCGAGTATGCCGTTGACAATGCCAACCTCGTGCATACCGATTTACTCCTCGTCGTCCTCATCGTCCGAGAACAGGTCCAGACGACTCACAAACAGGCCCTCCTTGCCCTCGCGCGCGGTAATGACCACACGGGCGATGGCGAGCGAAATCTCGTAGAGCGAGAGCAGGGCGCCATACATGAGACCCAGCGTAACGGGCGAGCCGTCGGGCGTGATCACAGCCGAACCCACGAGCAGGCCAACGTATACATAACGCCAGGCACCGCGGAAAGCAGCGTAGGACACGATGTGGAAGACGGACAGATAGAAGATGATGAGCGGCAGCTCAAACGCCACGCCAAAGCCGATCATAAAGAGCAGCTCCATGTTGACGTAGTTCTCCAGATCGGGCAGTGCCGTAGCGACGGCCGAGGTCTCGCCGATGAGCCACTCAAAGCCCGCAGGAATGATGATGAAGTAGCAGAAGATGGCACCCAGGAAGAACAGCACCGTCGAGGCGAGCACCGTGGGCACGACCCACTTGCGCTCGTTGGGGCGAAGCGCCGGCAGGAAAAACGCCAGAATCTGCCAGATGATCATGGGCGTGCACATGACCACGGCCATCTTGATGGCCAGCGAGAAGCGCAAGCCAAAGCCGCCGAGCGTGGTAGTGATGTAGAACTTACCGTCCGGCACAAAGGAGCGGATGGGATCTTCCAGGATGTCGAGCACCACAGGCGTGGCGAAATACAGCACGATAGCGGCGGCGAACACCGACACGACCACGATGGTCAGGCGGCGACGGAGCTCTCCCAGGTGATCGAAGAGCGGCATACGCGCAGGTCCGATAGGCATTACTCATCGCCTCCCTTCGGGGCGTCGGCGGCAGCGGCGTACTTCTTGGCCTCTGCCGTGTTGCCGTTAGCCAGGTTGGCGAGCAGCAGGTTCTTGCTCAGCTCCTTCGACGAATCCAGCTTGGCAGCCTTCTCGAACGATTTCAGAGCGGCGGCCTTGTCGCCGGCCTGCGTCTGGGCAACGCCGAGGTTGTTCCATACGCGGGCGTCGTTGAACTTCTTCGAAGCGGCGGTCAGGATGGCAACCTGCTCCTCGGCTCCGTTGGCCAACTCCTGGGCGGCATAGAGGTACTGCTCTACGGTCAGGTCGCCGCCGTTGCGGTATGCAGCCATGATCTCGGCGTCGGTCAGACCCTGGAGGTCGGTGCTGTTGACGATCTGCGAGCGGCGCAGTTCGGGAAGGATGTCCTTCTTCAGCTCGTTGAATACGGTCGACATGTTCTTGATCTCGGTCTCACGCTCTGCGGGCGAGTTGTAGAGGCTCAACACTTGGAGAATGAGGTTCTTGTCCTTGATGTCCGACTTCTCGACCAGCTCCTTGAAGCCGTCCCAGTCTTCGCCGTAAGCGGCGGCGTCGATGTCCAGACCGGCGTCCTTGAGCAGCTTGGCAACGACCTTCTTACCCGATTCGCTGCGCTTCTTCGAAAGCGTGTCGTTGAACTTCACCGGACCGTCGGGCGAAGCGTAGCCCTTCACGGCGATGTTCTGCGTGGCGCGGTCGTTCGTGAGGTTCTTGTCCACGTTCTCCTTGAATGCGCCGAGGTTGGCGTTCTTCTCGTTCTTCTTCGTCACGACCGACGAGTTGATGGCGTAGAGCAGGTCGGTCTTGTCGACTACCGTGGTGACCTTCTTGTAGTTGTTGGCCATCTGATCCATCAGGTCGCCGTACTTGAGGTCCTTCTGCAGGGTGTTCAGGCCGTAAGCTACCGTCAGGCCGAATTCCTTGGCGATGGCAGCCTTGGCAGCGGCGTCGTTGCCGGCCAGCACGGCAGCCTGCTCCTTGGTGGGGATGGCGCCGGTGTTCAGGTTGACGAGCACGAACTCCTTGGCCTTGCCTTTCGGGCACTTGATCTCGGCGCGGAGTTGCAGGGCGCACTGGTCCATGCGGGGATCGTACGGGAACTCGACGTGCTGCGTGTAATTGCCGCCGTTGCTCATGTCTACGACTGCATAGTTCTCGTCCACCTTCGAACCCTGGTAGTATTGGGTGGCGCCGGCCACTTCGCCGCCTTCGAATACGATGACGGGAGTAACTTTGATGATGGCTTTCTTGTTGAAATACTCAACGGGGAAGGTTACATTGATGTCTGCGGCAACCGTGCCGTTGTTCAGCGTCAGGATCTCGGGGGTGACCGTCAGCTTGATGTCGTCCCGGTTCTTGGCCATCTTCTTGAAGCAGTTGCAGCTCGAGAATGCCAGTGCGGCAGCTACGAGCACAACGCTCAATTTCATTAAGTTTTTCATAATAGGTAAAAGTTAATGTGTTTATTTTGAATTTGTTTGCCTCTTTCGTTCGTTCCGCCGCCTCTCTGTCCGCCCGCTGTCCGTTCTTCGTTGTCCGTCCGTGCAGGCGCTTGCCGGGCTGCGGAACAGCGCAAATATAGAAAACTCTTGCTGATTATGCAATATTCCGGACGGAAAAAAGCGTTGATTTCCGTCCGAAATATCCACATTAACAGTCTTTTTATTCCTCTTTGTGCTCGTGGCGCTCCCGGCGTTCGCCGCGGTCGCGGCGTTCGCCACGCTCACCGCGCTCGGGACGCGGGCGGCGCTCACGTTCCACATAGCCTTCGGGCTTGGGCAGAAGCGCCTTGCGCGACAGTTTGAGCTTGTTGGTCTTGGGGTCTACGCCGATCAGCTTGACGTCGATCTCGTCGCCCTCTTTCAGACCCGTCTCCTCCATGGTCTCGAAACGCTTGTAGTCGATCTCCGAGATGTGGAGCAGGGCGTCCTTGCCCGGCATGATCTCGACGAATGCGCCGAAGGCGACGATCGAGCGGACTTTGCCGTGGTACGTCTCGCCCACTTCGGGGATGGCTACGATGGCCTTGATGCGGGCCAGCGCTCCGTCGAGGGCCTCCTTGTCGATGCCGAAGATGTCCACGATGCCCTTGTTGTCCACCTCCGTGATGGTGATGGTGGTGTTGGTGGTCTTCTGGATGTCCTGGATCACCTTTCCGCCCGGGCCGATAACCGGACCGATCATATCCTGCGGAATGACGATCTGCACGATGCGCGGCACGCAGGGCTTGTAGTCCTCGCGCGGCTCGGCGATGCACTCGGTGAGTTTGCCGAGGATGTGCATGCGGCCTTTGCGTGCCTGCTCCAGCGCGGCGGCCAGCACCTCGTAGGAGAGTCCGTCGACCTTGATGTCCATCTGCGTGGCGGTGATGCCGTCTTTGGTTCCCGTCACCTTGAAGTCCATGTCGCCCAGGTGGTCCTCATCGCCCAGGATGTCCGACAGCACGGCCCATTTGCCGGTCTCGGAATCGGAGATCAGACCCATGGCGATACCCGACACGGGTTTGCGGAGCTTCACGCCGGCGTCCATCAGCGCGAGGGTTCCGGCGCAGACCGTGGCCATCGACGACGAGCCGTTCGACTCGAGGATGTCCGACACGACGCGCACGGCGTAGGGGTTGTCCTCGCCCAGCGGAATCATCGGCTTCAGGGCGCGCCATGCCAGGTGGCCGTGGCCGATTTCGCGGCGCGAGAGGCCGCGGGCGGCCTTGGCCTCGCCCGTCGAGAAGGGCGGGAAGTTATAGTGGAGCACGAACTGCTCGGTGCCCTGCACGAGCACCTCGTCCTTGACCTTTTCGTCGAGTTTCGTGCCGAGCGTAACGGTCGTCAGCGACTGCGTTTCGCCGCGGGTGAAGATCGCCGAGCCGTGGGCTGCGGGCAGGTAGCCCACCTCGCACCAGATCGGGCGGATCTCGTCGGTCTTGCGGCCGTCGAGACGGACGCCTTCGTCGAGGATCATGTTGCGCATGGCCTTCTTCTGCACGTCGTCGTGGAAATATTTGTGGATCAGCGGTGCCTTCTCGATCAGCTCCTCTTCCGAATAGCGGGCTGCGAACTCGGCTTCGAGCGCGTTGAACTTGTCTTCGCGCTCGTGCTTCATCGTGCCGCTCGTGGCGATGGCGTAGGCCTTGTCGTAAAGCTCTCTGATGATCGTCTGACGCAGTTCTTCGTCGTTGACCTCGTGGCAGTAGGTGCGTTTCACGTCCTTGCCCAGCTCCTTCGACAGCTCGATCTGTACGGCGCAGTGCTTCTTGATCTCCTCGTGCGCGAACTTGATGGCGCCGAGCATCACCTCTTCCGAAACCTCCTTCATCTCGCCCTCGACCATCAGGATGTTGTCGATCGTACCGCCGACCATGATGTCCAGGTCGCATTCGGGCATCTCCGAATAGGTGGGGTTGATGGCGTATTCGCCGTTGCGGCGTACGACGCGGACCTCCGAGATGGGGCCGCCGAAGGGAATGTCCGATACGGCCAGCGCCGCCGAGGCGGCCAGACCGGCCAGCGCGTCGGGCTGAATATCCTTGTCCGCCGAGATGAGGTTGACCGTCACGTAGACTTCGGCGTGGTAATCCGCGGGGAACAGGGGCCGGAGGGCGCGGTCGATCAGGCGGGCGACGAGCACCTCGCTGTCGTTGGCGCGCGCTTCGCGCTTCATGAAACCGCCGGGGAAGCGGCCTACGGCGGCGTACTTCTCCTTGTATTCGACCTGGAGGGGCATGAAATCGGTGTCGGGTTTTGCATCCTTTGCGGCCACGACGGTTCCGAGCAGCATCGTGTCGCCCATCTTGACGACGACCGAGCCGTCGGCCTGCTTGGCCAGTTTGCCCGTCTCGATCTCGATCTGGCGGCCGTCGGCCAGCGTGATGATCTTGCGGACTGCGTTGTACAGCTTCTTTTCTTCCA
>UQZH01000003.1 GCA_900545445.1 uncultured Collinsella sp.
AGCCGCGGCGGACTCGCTCTTGACCTGCGCGACCTGCTCGGCGGCCGCCTGCTCGGCGGCAGCAACCTTGGCGTCCGCGTCGGCACGGGCGGCAACCACCTCGGCATCGGCCTCGGCGCGCATCTGCTCAAGCTGGGCCGCCGCGGTCGAGCGCGCCTCAACGGCAGCATCCTCGGCAGCTTTCTTGCCCGCCTCGACATCCTCCAGCGAGCCACGCAGTTCCTCAACATCAGCCTCGGCCATCTGAGCGCGCTGCGTCAACGCCAGCTCGCGCGTCTTTGCCTCGTCCAGCTCGTCTGCCAGGTCGTCGCGCTCGTCGGTCAGCGCGTGGGCCTGAACCTTCCAGGACTTCAGCTGCCCCTGCAGATCCTCAATCTGCTCGCGGGCCTCGGCCAGCGCCTGCTCGGCATCGAGCTGGGCCTGCGTGACCTCCTCCACAAACACGCGACGGACCTCGACATCGGGCAGGTCGGGGCTATCGACCTGCACCTCCTTAATCTCCTTAATAAACTTGGGCGCCACCGGCTCGGGATGCACGCTCTCGAGCTCCTGCAGGTTGCGCTCGTCGTCGGTCAGGCTCTTAAAGACGGTGTAGTTGTTGATGAGGTTGGTGTACATCTGCACCATGTACTCGTCATCGAACGCCAGCGCCTGCTGCTGCACGTCGATGTTGTAGCCCACCTTGTCGTAACGCTCCATAAACTGCCACAGCTGGTAGCACTTGCGGTAGTTGGGGTCCTTCATGATGAGGTTGGTGCGCTGGATGGGGCTGCGGACCGCGCTGCAGCCGTTCATGATCTGGCAGAACGACGCGCCGCGCAGTGCCATGACCAGACGGCGCACGCGGTCGATGCGCATAAAGACGTCCATGTTGTCGGCGTCGTTCTCGGCAAAGCTCTGGCGATTCTTGACCGTCATCTCGACGTTGTACTCGATCTCCTCGTACGCATCGTCGAT
Source organism: uncultured Collinsella sp. (assembly GCA_900545445.1). Classification (GTDB taxonomy): domain Bacteria; phylum Actinomycetota; class Coriobacteriia; order Coriobacteriales; family Coriobacteriaceae; genus Collinsella. Next base: position 958 of record UQZH01000003.1, read on the forward strand.
CTTGCTGTGCATCTTAAAACGGTTGCGGATCTCGTTGCCCGTCGACCAAAAGATCACGTCGGTACGCTTGTCTACAAACGTCAGCAGGCGCTGAATCAGGTGGTAGATAAACCGGTTCTCGTACAGGTCGTACGTCTCAACGGTATTGACGTTGAGGATGCGCGTGGGGTGGACGCCACCATCGTCGCTCGGCGCCAGGAACTGCGTGTTCTGGCTCAGATGACGGACGCTGTCGGCGCTGATCTTTTTGGCGAGCGAGACCGGCACCACCTCTTCCTCGGTGGTAATGAAGCGGCGCGGATTTTCGATGATGGTGTTGATGGCGTCGAGCGAGTCCTCGATCATGCTGATCCACTCCTCGTCCACCACCTTGACGAGCTCCTCGCGCTGTTGCTCGATCGTGGTGCCCGAGGCCTGCGCCATCTCAAACAGATAGCGGAAGTAGCGGCTGTCCTCCTGGATGGGCTCCATCTGCTCGGAGAAGCTGGCATAGAGGTCCTGAATGGTCTCGGACATGGGTTACTCCATAGGTTGGATCGATCGGGAAAGGGCATGGCGACATCATGTAGGGCAAACGCTACTGATTGTCTTGTCCCACGCCCCGCGCTTACGGCATTAGTAAAAGTTCTGGATCCGCTGCAGGTACATGACGGAATCGGGCAGGCCGCCCTCGCCAAAGGTCTTCTCGATGTACTCGATCAGGCCCTTCATCTCGTCGCGCACAAAGCTCACGTTCATGGACTCAAACTTCTTGAGCACCTTGCGGGCGATGATGTAGTCCATGCCGCCCAGCTCGGTGCCGCCGCACGCCACGTACACGGGAATAAAGTCGTACATCTGCTTGATGATACGGTTACCAAAGGCCAGCTTAAAGCGGGTCTGCAGGTACTGGTCCAGCTTGTGCATCTTCTGGAGCAGCTCGTCATCGATCACGTACTCGACCTTGGCCTTCTGGAACAGATACTGCAGGTGGTCGGCCGTCACATGCACGCGCTCGTGCGGCTCGCACTCAAACGCGTCGGCGCGCTCGTTGAGCTCGATGGGAATCGCGCGGTCGTACACCTTGTCCGTGATGGTAAAGGTGGAGTCGTCGTTGTTGGCCGTGCCGATAAACCACAGGTTGTCGGGAATGGTGAGCTTGCCGTCGTGCAGGCCCTTGGGGTCGGCCGCCCACTGGGTGGGCACCAGGTCGAGCACCCACTCGTCGTGGCTGGGCATCTCGAGCACCGACAGAATCTCGGCAAAGTAGTACTCCACGCGAGCGAGGTTCATCTCGTCGAGCACGATCATGGACGGGTCTTGGCGAAGGCCCGCCTCGTACACGGCACGGAGGAACTCGGTCTCGTTAAAGCGCTTGGAAAACTCGTTGAAGTAGCCCAGCACCTCGGTGCGATCGCGAAAACTCGGCTGCACCGACACGATGGTCGCGGGGTTATCCAGATAGCGGCTAAAGCTGTAGGGCAGCGAGGTCTTACCAGTACCCGAGATGCCCTCCAGGATCAGTAGCTTGGAGGCGGCCATGCCGGCCACAAAGCGGCGGATGACCTCGGGCGTGTAGTAGAGCTTCATCTGGCTGCAGGCGAACGCGCGGAAGCTGTCGACAAAGTCCTCCAGCGAGATGGCATCGTCATAGACCGGCGATTCCCAGTCACGGTACTTAAGGTCCACAAGGGACAGCTTGGGGAAGCGGTTGGCCTGGGCGATTTCCTTTTCCTCGGCAAGAGTCTTGGCCTCGACGGTGGCCTTGGCCATAGCGGCCGCGGCGTCCTTGACGCCCTCGCCATCGAGCGCGAGCGACGCGTTGCCCGACACCACGGCGGCCGTGGCGCCCTCGCCCGCAGGCGCACCGGCGCCCGCAGCGGCGCCCACCACGTTGCCCACCGTGGGCAGATGGTCGTCGGCCAGGGCCGAGGCGCCCACGTACGGAATCTGCTTGGTGCCGCCCATGGCATTGACCTTGAGCGCCAGCAGCTTGTTCTTCTCGTCCATGAGGTCGAGCACCTGCTTGTTCAGGCGGCCGATCTCGCGATAGAGCGCCTTGTTGGACGTGTCGTCGCGATGCAGGCGGCGGTTGATGCGGTAGCGGTGGACCAGGATGGCCACGATCAGCACGGGGACCGCGATGAGCATGGCAAACAGAATGACCGCGCCGATCTTGCCCACCAGGTCAAACGTAGTGAAGTAGGTCATAAAGATGTTGAAGTACTCAACCCAGCCAAACACCAACAGGTTAAGGATGGAGCTCACGACGGCAACGACGTTGTAGACGACCTTTGCCAGCAGCTCCCAGGCAAATCCCAGAAACTCACTCACCGTCGGTACCCTCCTGCTTGGTCGCGTTCATCGCCGCCTCGGCCTCGGCCTTCAGACGGCGGGCTTCCTCGAGCTTGGCCTCGGCCTGGGCGAGCTGCTCGGCGGCGTTATCGGCCGTGATGGTGGTATCGCCCTTGCCCTCGGCGTCCACGATGGCAGCCGCGGCGGCCAGGCGGTCCTCCTCGGCCATAGCGCGCTTGAGGTTCATGCCCACCACGATGAGGTGATACACCTGGTAGATAAAGAACAGCAGCATGGGCAGCACGATCACAATGAGGAAGCCCATGGAGCTGGACAGGAAGTCCATGACCTTGCCCATCTGCGGCAACGCGAACAGGTACTTACCAACGATGTCGCCATCGCTGATGATGTGCGTATCGGCCACGTCGTTGTTATCGCCCTTGGTGGTAAAGCTGCGCATGCCGTTGACCTCGTCGATCGCGGCGATGCGGTGCGTGTTGAGCGCGTACTCGTTGTCGATGATGGTATGGAACGTCACGATGTCGCCCACCTCGAGCTTGGAGGTGTCGCACTTTTTGATGAAGATGAGGTCGCCCTTGTTAAACGTGGGCGCCATGGAGTCGGACTGCACGGCAAGCGGGGTGAAGCCGGCGATGTCAGAGACACTGCCGTCCTCGCGCGTGGCGAGCGTGGTAAACGCATACAGGGCCGCCACCAGGATGATGATCCACATGACGACGCTCAACGCGATGGATGCGACTTTTTTAACAGATTGCATGATGTCCCTTACTACCGTGTCTGTCTAGGTCGTGCGCGGCCGGGCAGCCGCCGTGCATATCTACTGTTCCTCGATGCCCTCGAAGCGCATCGAAACCGAATAGTTAGCTCCCTTTAGCATATTAGTGCAATTTGGGTCCGTTCCCTCGAGCCATATGCGAACGGTCACCGGCTTATCCGTATCTTTTATCAGGTCGAACATATCGCTGGCCGCGGTGGCAGCGCCCGAGTCGAGCCCAAAGACGGTGGCCGCGCCGGACGAGCTCCCGCCCCCGTTGGGGTCGTAGACCCAGGTGTGGCCGTCGGCGGTAAAGCTCATGCGCATGGCGCTGGCCATGCCCTGCGTGTCGGAGCTAAACCGCGTGCCGGACACGCCACCGTCACCATCCTGGCCGGTCAGGCGAACGCGCAGGTCCGTACTGCTCATAAAGTGCAGCGTGAACTCCAGGTAGGCGCCGGTGGCGGGATCGGCAGTGGAACCGTCCTCGAAGGTGAAGGTCTGGTAGTCGCTCGTGGTGACGGGCTTGAGCTTGGACGCATCGATGTCCACGCCCTTTTCGCTAGCGATGCGCGCCGAGATCTGATCGAAGCCCAGGCTGTGCACGTATTCGTCGAATGTGGCGTGTTCGTCCAGGTCAAAGCGCAGCGAGCCATCGGCGTTGGCGTCGATCATGAGCATGCGGGTTTTGGCGCTATCGGCGATGGAGAACCAGGCGAACGTTGCCATGGCTATCGCCACCAGCGCAAACAGCACCAACACCACGGTTGTGGTGAGCTTGCGGCGCAGATCGGTGTCGGTGGGCGCGGCGGCGTTGGGCTTGCCGGTGGCGGCGACTGGACGGCGGTCGCCGGTAGCCGAGCGGCGGTCGTCTGATTCAACGCGTGCCATTGCTACTCACCGTCCAAGGTCGCAAAGAGCGCCAGGTGCAAGGTGCCCGGATCCTGATAGAGATAGTCGGCGCTATCGGGATCGGTGCCCTCGATGTAGTAATAGATATCCAAACGATAGGTCTGGCCAAGCCCAAGCGTGGCAAGCGCGTTTTGCGGACGCGCGGCCGTCTCGCTCGTGTCCAGCGTAAAGGCGGCTGGGTCCTGCGTTACGTTGGCACCGCAAGCAAGCTGGCCGTTTTGCCAACCCAGAAGCATGCCCTCGGTGTAGCCCGCCAGGCCCGAAGGCGCGGTCGCGGGATGCTCGTCGCGATGGCCGCTATCAGAGCTGTCGAGCTCAAAAATGTTGGTGGCAAGCACCTGGTTGCCGCTCGAAATCTTGATGCCCACGCGGGCTGCGCGCAGCAGCTCGGCATCGGCACCCTGCGGGACCAGCGATTCGGCCAGATACAGGTTGACCTTGCCCCTTACTTTGCTGGCGCCCGTTCCGGTAATGGTGGAGCGCAGGTCGATCCAACCGTGGTAGAAGGCGGAGCCGTTGTCTTTTGCCTGCTCAAACACTGTGGCATCGCCGGCAGAGTTGTTTTGCGCACAGGCAGCAAAGCCGTTGAGATCGAAGGTCGAGACCGGGTAGAGCGTCACGGCGCCGGTCGCGATAGAAGCTAGGGAAACGTCGCCCCGCTGCGACCAGCTGCCGCGGTCGGCATCGCCCAGCTCCAGCACCAGCTTGGACGTGTCGCTGTGCACGCTCACCGAGTTGGTGTTGACCTTCATGTTGTTCGTGAACCAAGCGTAGGTCGCGGCGCCCAGCGTGGCGGCGAGTGCCACCATGACGAGCGCGATGTAGGCACGCGCGCGGTGGGCGTGGCGGCGGGTGACGACGCCCTCGAGGTGTGAACACTCGGCAGCTGCGCTGGAGGGGGCCGCGGGGCTCTCACTCTGGGTTTTGGCCTCGCGGCTATCTGCTGGCATGTGCTTCTGATCTTCCATGTCGCTCGCCCCCTTACGCCTTGGCCGCGGCAAAGGCAAGCTGGAGCACCACATCGCGGGCCTGGGCCTCGTCGATGCAATTGGCGTCGCAGCCTTCCATGTACACAACGTAGCGAACGTTTGCCACCTCGTTGGCGGCCAGCATGCAGATGGGCGTAGCACCCGCGCGCGCCGTGGGCGTGTCGCCGGTGCCGTCCATGCTGTAGGCGCTTATGGAGCGCGCAGGGTCGGCGGTGTAGGTCCAGCCCGAGGCGCCCGCTGCCACAACCACGCCGTCTTGCGCGGTGGTGCGCCTGCTGGTGGCACCCGCGGTGCTGCCCAGGTCGTCGCAGGTAAAGATATGCGTTTGCGTACCCGACTGGGTCGTAATTACCAGACCCAGGCGCAGCGCGGCCAGCAGCTGCGGGTCGCTCGTCACGCTCATCTGGCCCGGATACAGGTACACGTTGAGCGCGCTGTCGCCGCCCTTAAGGTACAGCGTGCCCGAAAGGGCATAGTCGTCCAGCTGCGCGGTGCAGTCGGCGTAGTCGGTCGTGATGCCCGCGGCGTTTTGGAACGTGCCGCGCCAAAAGCGGGAAAGGTCCGACGTCGAGATGGGATAGAGCGTCTTGTCGGCGGCGGCAAGTGTGGCCGTCGTGTCCCAGGGCCCGTTGGCCGAAAGGCCAATCTGCAGATCGGAGCTCTCGTCGCTTACCGTATGCGCCACGGGCGTCACGTTGGTGTAGCGCGAGTTGCTAAACCAGGCGTAGGTGGCGGCGCTCAGGGCAGCTACCAGCACCAGCATCCATGCGGCCGCAGCAACCATGCGGCGGCGCGAGCTTAGGATGTCTTTGATGTTCGATGTACTCATCCCCGGCCCCCTTACGAACGCTTGCCAGCAAAGCGCAGCGCCAGCGATTGCAGGCTGGTGGCGGCCAGGTTGTTGGTGCAGTCGGGGTCGCAGCCTTCCAGCCACACGTACACATCCACGCGCACGGGCATGCTGCGGTTGGCGCCCTTGGCGGCAGCGGGCAGGCTGCAGATCTTGGTCGTGGCCTCCTTGAGGCTCACGACGCCGGTGTCTTCGTTGTAGTCGCAGAAGTTTGCACTGGTCAGCTGGTCAAAATGGACCGTGGCGCCGTCGGAGCGGCTGCTGTCGAGCACCAGGTGGTTCTGCTCGTTTTCGCCGGCGTCCTTGCCATCGAGCGTGTTGTAGCGCGCCTGGGGATTGTGCTCGCCCGAGACCTCAAAGACGTACTGGCCCGTAACGGTATCGCCCTGCCCTGGAGCATAGGCGACCAGCCCCACGCGCAGGGCGGTGGAGATGGGGTTTGCCGGATCTTGCTCGGTAAAGTCGATGCCCGACAGGTACACGTCGGTTGCGGCCGAGTTAGTGGCCAGGTACAGGGAGGTCTTGTAGTAGTCGGAATGCTCGGCCGCGCCAAACATGCTGGCAAACAGCGAATCCTGCGTGGTTCCGCCGGTAAAGCCCATTACCTTTTGAAAGCCGTTGAGCACGTTGTCGGTCGAGACAGGATCGAGCAGGCCCGCAAAGCTCAGACCGGCGTTGGTCTTGTACTCGCCATCGTACTCGTTGGAGATAAGGAAGGTAACGCCCGTGCCCGCGGCCATCTTGACGTCGGTGATATGGCGGTTGGCATTGTAGATGTACCAGGCATACGTTACGGCTCCGGCAGCAGCAAGGGCCACCAGCAACGTGGCGAGCATGCGATTGAACTGTTTTCGCAGCGAGCGCGCGTCCGACATGCCCCTCCCCCAGATGCCGTGTTGTAAACTGCCTGGACACCATTTGCCCATAATGGAGTTATTCTACGCGAATGTGCTGTTCGTCGGGGGTACAAACGCGACTTTCCGCGTGCTGTTCGCGCTACATCGGGGCGGATAGGGTCGCAAATCGCCGCTTTTTAAAAAATAGTTCTTGCCACTGGGCGGGAGCTCCGTTATATTATTCCCTGCGCACTCGCGCACCCTTGATCGGGCGTTTAGCTCAGGGGGAGAGCGCTTCCCTGACACGGAAGAGGTCAGAAGTTCAAATCTTCTAACGCCCACCAAATGTTCGCAGCTCAGAGGCTTCGCCTCTGAGCTGTTTTGTTTTACGTCGCCAAGCCAAAAGGGCGCCGCGGCACCCAAAACCGCTTCGACAGCTCCAATAACCATCCCAGACGAGGCCGATGCCGCCCCCCACACCTCTGGCAACCATCCCAACCGGGCCCCAAGCCGCCCAACAGCCCTGATAATCGCCTCGATCAGGCCCAAAGTCGCCCAAACAACCCCAGCGATCGCCTCGATCAGACCCAGATGTGGCCCTCGTAGCCGTATCCGGGCAGCCCGCAAATCGAAGGTGAATGGTTTCCCGCGAAGTGAACGAGCCAAAACGAACCCCCGGAGCATCGACACTTTTGGCGGCTCATTTCCTGCGGTTTTGTCGTTAGAATCCTGCGGTTTTGGCGCCAAAAAGTGTGGTAGCTTCGGGGGTCCAAAAACACTCGTTCACTTCACGGGAAACCATTCACCTTCAATACGGCAGCACCCCATCCGCCGCCAAAGGCCCACTTACCAATGCTGATGCGCCTCAATAACGGTCTGCCAGAGCTTAAACCGCTTTGTCTCGAGGCGCGCCTGTGCCAAATATCGCGCTTCCTCAGTCATAGGCTTGTAAAATATGGGCCGCTTGCGACGATGCAGTTTCCGTCGGATACGCTCGCACAGGCGAACGAGCTTTTCATAGTCGCTCGCCTGGTCAGTCGTCACCGTAAAGTACGCCACGCCGCTCAGCCGCTGTAACTCGTTGCGGCGCTCGGCATCCTTGTGGATCTTCTCGCTTCCGTCGTGGATGGCATCGCTGTCGTAATCGACCATCGCGGTCAGTACCTCTGGCAGCAGCCCGGCCTTTACTTTATCCATGCCCACCTCGACTTTAGCCGTAAGCGTTATGTCGGGCGTGCGTTCCAACACGCGAAGCCTGCGATTGCGCCCATCGTTGTATCCATCGCGGATGAAGACCTTCTTGTTGAGCTCGGCCTTGCCCGATGCATACCCGCCGTAGCGCGTAGGCAGCGACATAAACATGCACAGCCCCGATTCCCTCGGAGAGCGCGACCCCTCGATCACATATGCAAGGAGCGCCTTTGCCTTCGCAAGATCTCTCACCTTGGGGGACTTCTCGATATACGCCGCGATGAGCTCCTTGGTCGTGAGCCTGCCATCGCGCATGCCCGCATCCCTGCTTGTTACCCCACCGGGAGCAAGGTTATCCAGCCGATAGTCCGATGTCATGGCATAACCGGCATAGATGGCCGCCGCTGCATCGTCATCGTGCGCGGCCTGCAAAAACGCCAGCTCGGGAGAGCATACGTACGCATCCAGGTCGCCTCTCCAGTGGCCCAGCGAGATAAACGAACCTGCTGGGAGCTCGTTGGTGCACAGGTGCGTCTTAACATGCTTGCTCCGCCGACGGTCGGCTCGCGACGGCACCAACAAATCCAGCGTTTCGATCCCCAGGTCGTAGCGACCGATAAACTCCTGCGCCTCCTGGTCGCAGAGCGCGCAGGCGTCCGCAATCGACACGACCTCTGGTTCCGAATCCCCAAAGCGCGGGTTCGGGATGTGTGCCAAGAGCGCCAGCGCAGCGTTATGTGAAACGATAAAGTGCCCCATGGCGCGAAGATAGCACGCGCGTCGGCGGCGGCTCGCGACCCTGGCGAGTTTTCGACAAACAACCGGCGGTTTTTTGCCGCGGCGCGTCCAAACTGCTCATTCGTCGACGTCTAAATGCAAATCCGTCAAGCTTTTGGCAAGGTTGCCGCTCAACTGACCAAAAGCTGACCATGCACTTGCCCATTTGCTTGACGGCACGCCCCCGCCAAAATGCTCCGCGACTTCTCGGGCGGTCGAAGCGCTCGTTTAGCGACCACACACCCGCCGCTGGGGTATCCTTGGAGCACATGCACCGCAAGCCACACAAAGGAGCCGCCATGCGCACCGAGCTCGATGTTCCCTTTTCGCACAAAGACGAGGCCAAGGCCCTGGGCGCCAAGTGGGACCGGGTCAAGAAGATCTGGTACGTGCCCGATGGCGTCAACCCCGAGCCCTTTGCCGCGTGGCTGCCCGGCGTGGATCGCTCCGACCCCAGCGCGCCCTACATCTACCTGGTGCTGGGCAAGCGCGAATGTTGGAAGTGTCACGAGCAGACGACGGTCGCGGCCTTTGGCATTCCGTATTGGGCGGCCGAGGACTCGGGCAGCAAGGCTACGCCCAGCGCTGCGCCCGCCATGGACGACGCGGGCCACATCGTGATCGACACCGCCCGCGCCAACGCCATAGCCATCGTTCCCGCGCTGGGCTGCGTGCCGGCCGAGATCCGCGACTACCTGCGCGAGCGCTGCGGCTACAAGCCCGTAACGTCGCGCACCACCAAGGCCGTATCGCTCGCCAGCACCTGCACCGGCTGCGGCGCGCTGCAAGGCAGCCATTACCTGTTCGAGGAGCCCACGTCGCCGTTTGCGCTCACGGCCATCAACAAGCTGCCCGCGCTGGAGTTCGTGCGCGTGGAAGTCGCTGGCGTCTATGGCATCCCCGCCACCAAAGGCGACTTTGACCAGGCACTCTTCACCTGGGCATGCGGCCACCACACCCAGTTCCACAAGACCCTGTTCGAGGGGATTTACCTGTAGGGCAAAGCTCGAAAATCGAGTCCAGATTTCCTCGAAAATCGAGTGTGAAAATCCTCGTAAATCGAGTATGCGCAAGTAGCCGAATTGCCAACTCGAAGGCTACAGCCCCAGAATGTGCTCCAGATAGCCCTTATTGAACCAGAACGACTGCCTGGTCATGTCACCGGCGTACCCCACCGCATCGGCGAGGCCATGGTTGCGGTGTACGGGCTATAGCCGAACCAATATTGATATAAACAAGACGAGGGCCAGTTCAAACCTGAACTGGCCCTCGTCTTTTATCAAAGTTGCTAGCAGCGTTTACACTACTTTGAATCAGCTACGATGCCAACCAAGCTGACCGTTACGTCAAAGGTCGGGCTTCCTTCGCCCACATCGAGGCCAGACATATTCTGACAATCGCTGTCGGTGCCTTCCATCCAAACGACAACTTTCATGTTCGTGCCGTTGTAATCGACGTTCGAAGCGACCTTTTGCGCGTTGCCGCTCGGCCTAATGTAGCCTTCGCCCGCTTTCGTGGCACCCCAGTTATTGCCGTTTTGATCGAGCGAATCGGTGCCAGAAAGATGCAAATACGTAGGGGCAACAACCTCGTTCAGAGATTCAGAGTTGACACACGACCAACCTGCAACGGTAGTCACATCGTTGCCCGTATCGGCTGTCGAGGGAGCAGCTGGCGCATAGACAACGCGCAGCTCGCCGTTAATTACAATGCCCACGCGCAGGCTGTCTTTGATTTTGTCGAACCATTTCTGCGTGCCGCCATGCTGCGTAATCGTTATGAGCGAGCCGTTGCTCGCATCCAAATACACGTCGGCAACGCCGGTGTTCGCCACGGTATACAGCGTGTAATTCGCAACGGTGAATGCATAGTAATCGTTGCCTTGAATAGTGTACTTGCCGGGATTCTCACCCGAAATGGATGTGTCGACCTTTTGATAGGTGCTCACATTAACGCCCTGCCAGCCTTGGGGAACGCACCAGTTTTTGGCATCATTCGTCGATGACGGGCTAATCTCGTGACCGGTTGCGGAAGCGACCGTGGAGGTGTCGGAGCCGTGGTCGGGCATGTCGCCCTCAACGATTTGGAGTACCATGCCATTCGCTTGAGCGGAAATGGTGCTCGTAGTTGCATGAACCCTACTATTGGAGACAAACCAAGCGTAGGTGGTTGCAGAGAGCGCCACCGCCGAGACGACGACGGTCAATGCCGCCCCAATGAGCTGGATCTTGAGCTTCTTTACCGAATCATGCATAACCGTCGCCTCCCTTCGTTAAGAAATAGGGCAGAATCCCGGACTGGGAGCCTGCCCTCATTTTCAACCTAACGCAATCAATCCAATGCTACTTGTTCTGGGCATCAGCCGTAAACTGAACAGTGATGTTCTTCGTGGACGTGAGCTGCTTCAGATTGTTCGTATAAATCTGGTCGTCCGAGCCCTCGTAGAAGAGATAAAGATCAACTTCCGTATTCACATCATGGGTAACATCTTCGGCCAAAACTCCCGCAGCCGCTCCAGAGCCATACTTGAAGGTGCCGTTAACGTCGTAAACCTCCCAATGAGTCTCATCGACATAGACAAGGACACGAAGGGCAGAATTGAGCTTGGAATCAGAAGTGGTCTTTCCAGCCGTAACGCTGTGAACCTGCAGGTTCTTAAGATCTTGGCCGCGAGAAGAAATATTAAATACTTCTTTCACCGCATACTCGCCCGCGACGGCATCATCCAACGAGCCTGTACCGTTTACAAGCTGAAGACCATCCGAATTCACCATGTAACCATCAGCGGTTACCTTCTGACCATACCCGTACGCAAACTTGCCCTTAGGCGCAGCTTCAGTTGGATTCTCGCCAAAAGTTGCCGGATAAAGGCCCTTTTGTGCGTCATCAGTTGCCGTGTCTTCGGTGCTGTTAACGCCCACGGCAGAGTCCTTGTACTTAATCGTCATAAATGCGGCGTTTGACTGAGCGGAAATAGTGTTCGTGTTCGCCGTGACGGTATTGTTCGTCACAAACCATGCGAACGTGGCGGAGCCGAGGGCTACGGCTGCCACGAGGACCATGGCGATGGCGGCGCCCATCTGCTTCTTTAATGCTTTGGTATCCATGCGGACCCCTTTCTTTCCCCATTCATCCCAGATGACCCTCGAGAAGCCCGGAAGGGGAGCCCGCGCTTTCGTGTTGGATGTTGCTTGCCCATCCTTTAGACATGGAATGAAGAATACCATAATTCTTACGATTTCCTTATGAGTTTTCGGCAGTCTACATTCCGGCAGATTCATAGGTCTACCTCGGGTTATATGTGGTGCTTTGTGAACATCGTTTACCTTATTTGATCTCTCTCCCGCAAAGCCGTAAGTCCCTCTTAAGCCTTGCGACCGCAGTGCTACGCCATCGCATACATTCACCCTCCGCCGAGCTTCGCTCTAGCCCTTTCCCACTGCTATATTGGTGTGGCACGTGTCATTTTTGCCTGCTAAACGGGCTATTTGTTGGGAGGGCCCATGCCTGCCGTCAATCAACCCAAGGGAAGCGTTTCCACCGGATCGATCAAGCCGGTGACGCGCAAAGCCGTTCGCTGTCAGCGCGAAGTCGCCTGGCTGGTCACGCAGGCGGCCGGCAAGCTCGTCGCCACCACCGACGACGTCAACGCGCCCACGCCCAGCTTTGTGCTGGCGGCGGCATTGTCGTACACCCGCAAGCAGGAGCAGGCCGCTCAGGACAACGGACACGCGATTGACCACGAGGTCATCATGGGCCCCGACCTTGCGAGCTTTTGTCAGGCTGCGGGGCTGCCCGCAGCGCCCAACGCGCTTTCGGACGCGGGCTACATGTTCACGCTCTCGGGCGCGGACCTCATCCGCGACCTCTACGCCTACTGTGGCGGCCTGGGCGAACGCATGGGAGACGCGGCGCAGGTCAAACCGGGCTACGCGATCAAACTCGCGCTGCGACTGTTCTTGCTGGACGCCGCCGCTGGCGACGTCACCTTCCCCAAAGACAACGCCTCCACATAACAAAAGCGCCGGGCCAGGAAATCAATCCTGGCCCGGCGCTTCTTCGTTCTACTTGTCCCCGTCCCCTGCGGGCGAGTTCTTTTGGTTGCGGCGATTACTCCAAGTCACGTTGTGTTCCTTGTAGTAATCGGGCGCCTCGTTGCCGCTCGCGCTAATGGGGTCGTTGCCGGTGAGGGTATCGGCAATATCCTGCACGAACTTAACGAACAGGCTCGAATCGTCGGTATCGGACGAATCGAAGTCAAAGCCGAACTCCACCGCGCCGCCGATGATCTTGTCCACGCACTCCGGGTCGTCGCCATCCAACCAAATGACCACAGTGTATTTGTCCACATCGCCCACGCGGAAGTTTTTGTGGCTGATAGTCGTCACCACGTCTTTGGACGCAAACGGCTCGGTGTTGGGCTCGGGGTTGCCGTCGGTCGCGGCAGCCGCGTAGGTGGTGGGCTCGCCATTGCGATACACCCTCACGCGCGCGGCCTTCTCCACGCCCTTGCTAGCGCTGACCACCTTGAGCTTAGCACTGTAGCCCAGATCGGTCTTGCCGGCGTTGCGGATATAGAAGGTGTACGCCACGTAGTTCTTGCCGTTGTGGCTGCCGTCGATATCGTCCAGATTGTCGGGCAGGTCCTCAGCGGCGATATTGGTGCCGTTGTCCAAGGCGTCGGCGGCCAGGCGCGCGGTGGCGTTGTTAAAGTCACCGTTGTCGGCAATGGCCACGCCGCGACGGAACAGCTCCAGGCGGTTGAGGTTGATGGTGAAGTTACCCATGTTTTCCTGCATAAACGACAGGGCGAACAGCACGCCAAAGGCAAGCGTCAGCACCACGAGGGCCTTTTGCAGCTTGTCCATGCGCAGCAGCGCCGCGCCGATGCGCTCCATGCGGCGCTTGGGCATATACATGGATACGACCGCGTCGGGGTCGATGTCATCGAGGTCCTGGTCGGCCAGCGCCTGCTCCAACTCCTCGATGCGCACCACACCGCGGAGGTTGCGTTTGGGCTTGGGCTTGCCGAAGCGCTTGCGGGAGGCGGGAGCCTGCTCGGGCGCGGAATCCTCGCCGGGCGTGTCCTCGGCATTGGCGCCGGGTGCGTCCTGCGACGCGTCCTCTGCCTGGCCCTCGGCCAAATCCTCGGCAGCTTGATCTTTGTTGTCGTTACGCTTGAACAGAGCCATGGCGATCAGATCTTATATTTCGTGCGGATGTAGCCGACGTATTCTTTGACGAGCTCGCGTTCCATGTCGTCGGCGTAGCGGAACTGCAGGCCGCAGACGTTGCGATACAGGCTGCCCTTGGGCGCGCGGCGCACCCAGCACACAATGCCCAGCTGCTCGGGCAGCTCGTGGCGCTCGCCCTGCAGACGGATCGTGGGCATTTGCACGGCCAGGGCCTCGCCCACGTCGGGGTAATCGTTGAGGTAAATAGCCAGACCGCCGGCCGAGACGTCGATGGTCATGGCGTCCTCGGGCTCGGGGGTCGGCGCGTTGTCGCGCTGGTAGTTCAGGCGCATGGCGACCTTAAAACGCTCGTCGCGGCGCTTAACGAAGGTGCGCTGCTCGGCGACTTTGCGCATTTTCCAGTAGGTGCGGATACCCTTTTTCTCGACTGCCTCGGGATAGCCGGCGAGCACGAACGTCTCCTCGCCCACTTTGTATTGCAGCAGGAGCTTTTGGTTTTCGTCCATGATGAGCGGCTTGCCGGCGAGCATGGGAGCGCTCATAAGAAAGTACGCCTCGTCCAGGTTCTCTTTGAACGTGGAGAGCATGTTGAAGTCGGTTTTTTGCCCCATGGGCACGTCGAATGCCACCTGAAGCTTAGTCCCCGGCGTTATCTGTTGCTCTGCCATGTATTCTCCCCTAGTCGCGGGCGCCGATATCATCGTCGTGCGCGATGCACATTGGGCTATTGTAACTGCTTTGCCGCAGGTTTCGATGTGCGGTGCGCGAAATGGCGGGATGTGAGGCGCAGGGGCCGCTAGTGCAGCTGCTTTGCGCGCTCCGACAGTCGATATTTACGGTTGCGGCTTGTCGCCGACGCCGTAGGTTCAAGCTCGCCCTGCGCGATGAGCGTATTGACGCGCGTCCTAACCTGGGAGACGGTGAGTCCCGTGCATTCTGCCAGTTCGCGCGTTCCCAACTCGTCATAGCGCTTGAGGGCCGCCATGATCAGGTCCCCGCCATGATCGACCTGCTCAACCTTCGCTCGGTAAAGGACAACCTTAAACCGGTCGAAACCCGGGCAAAACAACGGCTCGGCCAGACCTTGCGCACGCATGGCATCGAGCATCATTGGAATGCCCGACCCGTTGCCTTCGGCAGAAGAGCCCGCGCCGTCGGGCAATGGGACAAGCGACATGAGCTTCACAAGCGTCGCATTGCGACATCGGGAGCTGCCGTCAAACAGGTTCTCGCGAGTCTTTCCTCCGTATAGGCCGCCGGGGTTCGTCACTTCGATACGGTCATCAAAGACGTCAACAGCGATCGACTGCCCACAGAACCGGTCTCCGTATTCTCGGTGGATTACGGCGTTGGCAATTGCCTCGCGCAGGACCTCCTCGGGAATCTCCAGCGAGTCGACACGCGAGACGCCTTTGATCATCGAGGTTCGTCGCAAATTCTTGGCGACCGCCGCGACGGCATCCGAGATCATTTCACCCAACGTCCCCTCGCAGATCGTACGGTCCATGAACCTCAACGACCCCGCCGCGCCCTTCTGCGTTCCGGCATAGACCGCCACATCGATAAAGAGCTTGGGGTAGAACTGCTGAGGATAGGCGCCCGCAACCAGGAGTCCGGCCTTAGTCACGTTGCCTTGGGAGTCGAGGAAATTCAGACGCTCCATCTTTGTCTTCTTGTCCGTCGCACCGTGCATCGCTCGAGGCGTCAACGAATAAGCACGCTCTATCGTGCGGTCGACCAGCGACTCGTCGAGATCGCCCACGCTCGCGCAGGACACCGCATCGCGATCGCTAGGGCTCGTCCGTTCGTATGACGACAGCGCCAAAACCTCGGTCGACGAAAGCGGCACGTCTTTGTCATCGATGCGCTTGTAGCTACCGCCCTGGGCGCCCCGCTCTATGACATAACAAGGCTTGCTCGACGGGTCGAGCTCCTCGATCGTGATGACGAGAACAACGGTACCCCGAAGCTCCACGCGCTCAATGGTGTATTTGGGCGGATTGGCCAGCTTTCCGCGACCGCCGGCATCACCCATGCCCGCTACGAATTGGTTGAGCACCTTCTCGGTCTCAAAGTTCTCAACCGGGACAAAGCCCGCGCGCTCGCTCACGCCGAGCACGATAATTCCGCCGGCAGTATTCGCGAATGCGCTAACCGTTTCCCATACGTCGCGAGAAAGCGTCGTGGCGCTCTCCTTGACCTCGACGTTAAGATCGTCCGAGCCCATGCGCCTTAAAGACTCGAGCAGACCGGTCAGCTCGTTTTCGTTCATCTGCATGTCCTTTCACTCGGCCCGGCGGAGAATGCCGCGAATAGATTTCCTTCGTCTCTCAGTTATCTCTCGTAATTATCTCTCATCTTACTGCTATCTCTCATATTAGAGATAATTGAGAGATGAAAGATAAGATGTCTGCCATCTGTTTCATGTAAACATGTTTTTGCTGGCAGAACAATCAGTATTGAGACAATACCATGATTGCTTGTCTCTTTGCTGCTCAGTTATCTCTCATATTTATCTCTCATCTTTCTGTTATCTCTCGTATTAGTGACGAATGAGAGATGAGAGATACGTGAGTGATGCATGGGCGTGGATTTTTGGACGGTCGGAAAATCCCTCAAACAAAAAACGGGGCCGGCCTTACGCCGAGCCCCGTTTTCAAACGGTCAGTTAGTTATCCGACGCGCGAGCATAGCAGTCAACATTACGCCGCTGCGAACACTCCCAAGCCCGTTCCGATGATGCAAATCGCAAAGATGCCCAAGATGATCCAAATGGTCTTGACGCCCTTTTTGTACAGGGCGACGCAGGCAAAGGTTGCCAGCAAGGGCAGCAGACCGGGGAAGATCGAATCGAACAGATCCTGCAGGACAATCTCCGAACCACCCACGTCAAAGGTCAAAGCAGTGGACAGCGAGACCTGTGCCGCAATCATGGCGCCGATAACGGTCATTCCGAGGACACCGGCAGCATGCGTCATGCGAGACATAAGGTTGTTCTCTTCGGACTGCTGCAGGAACTTGGTTCCCAGGTCGTAACCCAGATGGGCTGCGACGATACGCGTTGCAAAGTTAATCACGGAGTAGAGAAGGAAGACGGAGACGGGAGGGACGAGCGCGACGGCAGTTGCCGTGCCCGTACCCGTAATGACGGCAAACGCGCAGCCAAGCACGCCGGAGGCATAGACCTCGGGAGGAACCGCCGCGCCGACCATGATGGCGCCCATGAACATGGACTCCAAAGCAGCGCCGACGATAACGCCCTGCTGGACATCGCCAAGGATCAAGCCGACAAACAGGCTCGTAAACAGCGGACGACCAAGCATCGTAATGCCAAATGCTTGCTCGTCCATAGACGCCATAATGCGACCAGCGCAACTAGGAGGTACTGGGCAACTATTCTGATTAACCCCAGAAATAAGCCTGCAGGCGAGACGTTCGGAACAGCTCGCCTGCAGGCAACAGCAGCAATTTGAGAGGATTAGTAGTTCATCTGGTGATAGTAGCGACGCGTGGTGAGCGGGTGGTTGCGGACGTGCTCGAGATGGCAGCTCAGGCGCTCGGTGATGGTGTAGGTGACCATCGGGGAGACGATCTTGCGGAACTCGGGGTCGCTGAACGGCAGCTCGACCTCGGCGGTGTCGAACTTGTTCACGCGGACATGGACGCCCTTCTCGTCGGCGAGCATGTGGGTGAAGTTGTCCACGCGGTCCATGAGCTTGCGGGTGTCATCCTCGCCGTAGAGCATGATGAGGCTCGTGCCCTCCTCGCACAGCTCGATGGTGCCGTGGAAGAACTCGGCGGCGTGGATGGACTTGGTCTTGATCCACTGCATCTCCTCGAGGATGCACATGGCGTAGTCGTAGGCCTCGCCCCAGAGCATGCCGGAGCCGATCACCATGTGGTAGTCGGTGTCCTTGAAGTCCTCGGCCATGGCGGCGCAGCGCTCGTCCTGGGCGTCCTTGGCCTTGATGAGGTACGGGGCGATGTTGCCGAACTCCTCCATGAAGGTGTCGTACTTGGGGAAGGCGCCGGCGTTCTTGAGGAAGCGGGCGACCAGCGTGATCTGGTAGGTGTAGATGGCCTCGCACAGGACGTCGTCCTCGGCGAAGCTGAAGAACTTGTAGTCGGCGTACTCGGTGGCCGGGGTGTTGTCGTTGGAGACGTACATCAGCGTGCGGGCGCCCTGCTCCTGGCAGAACTTGGCGGCCTCGATGATCTCGGGGGTGGTGCCGGTACGGGTGGAGAAGACGCAGACCGAGTCCTTGTTGAAGGCCTTGGGCGGGCATGCGAGGAACTCGGCGGCGATCTCGCAGTGGACGTCGACGTCGGCCGTGGTGGTCTCGACCCAGTACTTCATCGGGAGCGTGTGGGCCCAGGTGCCGCCGCAGCCGATGAAGAAGATGTTGGAATAGCCCTGCTCGCAGACCTTGTCCACGGCAGCCTCAATCTGAGGACGGAGAGCGAGGGCATCGCTCACAACCTTCTCGTAACGAGGCTCATCGAAATTGAACATATCTAATATCCCTTCGTTTAATAGAGTGAAATTCGTTTCAATTGACAACTTGTCATTTCACTACGTATTAATACTTAATGACCTAAAAAAATACCTTTCTAGGAAATGGAAGCTTGGCCGTCTTTCATCTCGGCGAGTTTATGCTCGAATCCAAAGCCGCCGGGTTTAAGGCAATTCTTAGCTGAATAGTCAGCAGCGAATTCCATTGCATCCCGAATGATCTCCGCATCGAGCGGTTGCTTTTTACTCCAGCCATGCGAGAGACAGCTCACAACAAACGCAGTGATATACGAATCTCCCGCGCCCATGGTGTCAAGCGCATCTACGGGTCTTATATTTCCCTGGTACCATCGGGAACCGTCAAAGAACACAGGCCCTGCAGATCCCCGTGTAGCAATCGTGTAGCGACAACCATGCTCTATGGCCCTCTTCAATAGAACTTGAATCTGTTGATCGCTCTCGCCGGAACAGGAAAACAGACCAAGGGTTGTAGCAGGGCAAACAAGATCGAAATATGCGTCGGTTCGATACTTATCTTTAACGGAAAAGTCGTAAACCACCACAGCGGGAAGATCTTGAACTAGGTGCACATCATCCTGCAGCTTTGCATTGACGCTGGTAAAAACCGCATCGAATCCCTGAAGAAACTTGACATCAGAATCGTTGATATGGGTTTTGTGCGCCCAGCAAGCCCCCGTATCGTAACCAACTTCGACACGTTCACCGTTGTAAACATTTACATCGCAAGTCTTGGTTGTTGCTTTTTCAGGCATGCATGATTGCGAAAGGTCAACGTTCAGCGAAGAAAGGGCATCGGTGATTATTCGCCCTCCCAGGTCGTTGCCGATCTCCCCAATATACGCAGCCTGTGCGCCAAGCATGCTTGCATGGGCAGCGACGTTTACGGCATTGCCACCAGGATACATAACGCCTTTGTTGAGATAGCGATCAATAACGTTGTCACCAATTGCTGCGATTTTCACCTCAACGCCTCCCATCACGTACGGTCTTTATTAGTACTCGACCTTGCGGTAATAACGGCGGATGTCGAGCGAATGGTCACGAATTTCCTCGAAATTCTTGCTCACACGCGAGAGAATGGCATTGAGCACCACCGGAGAAAGCATCCAGCGGAATTCGTCACTGATACCCGGCAACTCATAATCATGTGTATCGAATACGGTGAAATCATCCGCATATTGCTTACAGAAGCGTGCAACGCGCTCATCAAGAGGCCTAGTCTGCGCCTCCGTCATTGCGAGCGCGACGCAAACGCCCGGCTCAACAAGTTCGATAGTGCCATGGAAGAACTCAGGCGATGTAACGGATTTGGTGCGCAGCCATTGGGACTCCTCGAGCACACACATGGCAAACGAATACGTGGGGCCCCACAGATTGCCAGAACCAATCCAAATCTGATACGGATCGTCCTTGTGCTTCAGAGCATATGCGCGAGCCATCTCGTCAGCGTTCTTGCCGACGGAAACGAGAGCAGCGGGGAGATTCACAAGCTCATCAGCGAAGCGATCGTAGTCATCGAAAAAGCCCCTGTTCTTGAGAATCTTTCCAATCAGAAGGTACAGCACGAGCTCCATAGGACGGCCCTGCTTATAAATCACTCCATAATCGGAAAGTTCACCAAGCGGTGAACCGTCCACGCCAAGCGTAGAGACAATGGTGCAGCCTGCGTCTTTTGCCGCCTTTGCCGCCGCGACCGTCTCTTTGGTGTCGCCCGACTTGGACGCCATGAACGCCAAGGTCCCCTTACCGATGCGCCGATTGCCAACCGTGAGGAAATCTGCCGAAACTTGGGACTGGACGGGAATATCGGACATAACAGAAACCATATAGTCAAACGGCTGCATCATCGCAAGCGAGCCACCTGACGAGGTGAAGAAAATCGAATCGAAACCCTTTTCGCAAATTTCGTCAGCAATGCGTTCAATTTCGGCACGTTGATTGTAGATATAAGCACCGTTATCGAGAATTGCCTGTTCATCAAATGAAACCATGAGATATACCTTTCTAATTCAATTGGGCCAGACGGCGAAATCAACCATTTAGATTGCAAACACTCCGAAGAAGGAGCCGACGATACCAACCGCCATGAGAATAACGAGAATCCAAGCAATCTTGACCTTGTGCTGGACGAGTTCGTAAACTCCAAGTGTCACAAGCAGCGGCAGCAGGCTCGGCATGATACCGTCGATGATGCTTTGGATAGTCTGCGCACTGTCGCCGGTACCGAGAGAACCAGCCACGCTGACCGATACAAGGTTGGGCACCATAGCGCCGATAACCATAAGACCGAGAATTGCAGCCCCCATAGTAAGCTTTGGCATAAGACCAGATTTCTCGATCTTGCTCAAGAAACTGGTTCCGAATCCATAGCCCCATTTAAGGCAGAACCAACGAATCAGATAATGCGGAACATTGAATACGACAAGGAAGAGAAGCGGGCCGAGAATGTTACCCTGCATAGCAAGCGACACACCCAAGCCAGTGGCGATGACACGCAACGTTCCCCAGAACAGAGAGTCACCGATGCCGGCCAGCGGGCTCATAAGAGCGGCCTTTACGCTGTTGATGGAGGATTCGTCAAAATCCTCTTCGTTAGCGTTTGCCTCTTCCATCGCTGCCGAAATGCCCAGAATTAATGTTGAGACATAAGGAGTGGTGTTGAAGAACTCCATGTGACGCTTAGCAGCAGCAGCCTGGTCATCCTTATTCTTATACACGCGACGAATGATGGGAAGCATGGAGAAGCAGTATCCCATGTGCTGCTGGCGCTCGTAGTTCCAGGAGTACTCCATCGTAAGCGAACGGAAAAATACCGATTTTAGATCACGCTTTGTAATCTTGTTGGAACTGGTGTCATTAGAAGTCGTCATCGTCGAAGCTCCCTTCCGAACTAAGCTGTGGCGTCTGAGCAATGAAGTTTGGCTGGACCACCACGAGGATTACTGCGAGGCAAAGCCCAATGATGGCAATACCAAGGATTGGAATGCTCATGTAGGCACAGAGCGCAAACCCGAGCACGAAGAAAATAGCAGTCTGCTTGTTGACAATCATTGAAGCGAGCAGTGCAATGCCGAGCGCAGGGATGAATCCACCCGCAATAACCAGGCCGTTACTTACAAACTCGGGAATTGCGTTAAGCACCGCGTTCATAACCGGCGTTCCGAGATAGAAAGCAAGGGAGCACACGAAAAAGCGAGGAAGCGATTTGACGATGAATCCACCAAGCAGATGCATCCGCTCCATACCTTTGAGGTCGCCCTTTGCCACACAGTCGTCCGCTTTATGGACGAAAAACGGCATCACGATCAGCGTAAGCGCGTTATCAATGATGAGATAAAGCGACGCAATCGGGAAAGCGAGCGTCAGCGCAACTTCAGCGCCTTGACCCGTCGAAATTGCAAAGGCAGTGCCCAAAATACCACCGGTGATAACGTCAGGCGGAACGGCCGCCCCGATGGTAACCGATCCAATGAACACCATTTCAAGCGTGGCGCCGACAATAATGCCCGTCTGCAAATCACCCATCACAAGACCGATGAGGACGCCCGTGACAATCGGGCGAGAAGCAAGGCAAGTGCCAAGTGCCCACTCAAATGTCACGCACATTGCGACGAGGCCGATAAGGATCGCTTGAGTCAACATGAGGGATCCCCTTTCTATTGTATGTGCTTAAATCAAAATCTTCTCGTCTCTAGGTACCTGCCTGATCTCCACCTCGATTCCGGCATCACTGAGCTCATGTAGAAGCTCCACGTCGCGATCGGTAGCGAAAACCGTTGAAGATAGGCGTACATCTGCACCCTCACGCGGCTTCGTTCCTCCAATGTTGATATGCTCGATTTCGCTGTAGCCCTTTGCCAGGCGGTAAGCATCTTCGATGCTTTCAACGACAATGAACAAACGGTACTTATCGGTCACACCGCTCCTAAGAGCCTCGATAGAATCATCGACCGATTTGATAACCAATTTGACGCCTGCCGGACGTGCCAGCTTAAGCGTCGTCTTGCGCACGTCATCTTTCACAACCGCATCGCAGGCAATCAAAATGCAATTGGTGTCAAGCTCTTGCGTCCAAGTCATGGCAACCTGACCATGAAGCAAGCGATGGTCAACTCTCAACAGCTTAATCATCTTTGTTCCTTTCTCAAAAATCCTCGTCTTCTTCTGCCGAATTTGGCAGCGAACATAGGCATGTGCCCTTTTGGCGGACACTTGAAACCAATGCAGCGAGCTCGGCGTCATCAAGTGTGCTCAATTTCGAAAACACTTCGAGCACTAGTGGTAGCGACATGCCGGCAATGAGTCTTAGAGAATCGTCACCCAACCTTTCCATAAAAGCGTTATTCACTGACCCACCATAGACATCAGTGATGACAATCCACTGGTCTGCTGGGTCGCGAGAACGGTCCCAAAAATCTATCAACTCGTTTACATCCATCGTGTCCTCATCGACATATGCGCATAGCACCTTAACGCGAGGATCTTCACCGCAAAATAGCTGGAGCGTTTCACGCATCGCTCTAGCAAGTGGCCCATGGCTGGCCAAGAGCAACTTCCTCATTTATCTCCCAATCTCAGTCAATCATCTGTTAATAGAACGTTATATTTTGTATTGTTATCTACAGTATCCTCGAAACTTTCGCTTTGTCAAGACAGATCAATCAAGCTTCCTAAGCGGTAATAATTCGCCCGTAAACGGCAAAAAAACGCCCCTTTGTCGGGGCGTTTTCAATCTCTTGTTATTCGGTTAAGAAAGATCCGGGGTTTGGCTTTCGCTAGAGATAAAACTTTAAGCGCTCAGTGCAGTACACCTGCCGCGAAATAAACAATGGCACTCCCTGCGCGCTGCAACGCTTATCTACAAATAATAAAAGGGCAGATCCCGGCTTTACATTCAAATGTTCTGCCTCGTAAGCACTTGCAAAGCACACCTGCAACGTTCGCTCGTTATTGCCAAGTTCGATATGGCGTCTTCCCAGCACCTCAAGTAGAGAACCCGATAAATCTTCATGTTCCAAAAAGGCCAGAGAAGGAGTGTAGCTATTGGTTTCCAACATCGTTGGCACGCCATCGACTAAGCGCAAACGTCTAGTCTGAAGAATATTCTCGTCCTCCTGGACCTGAAGAAAACGCACGTCGCGCAGCGTAGGATAAATCCAAGCTACTTCGAGCACTACGGTAGAAGGCTTTTTATTTTCTTGAATGCAGGAATGGGTGAAGCTTTCCTGGTCATCGGCTGCATAGGCATTGCGTGTCGTGGTAACAAAAGTCCCTTTCCCTCGCGTGCGCTCAACGATATCGGCGTCCTCTAGTTCCTTGATTGCCGATCGAACGGTAATACGACTAACGCCATATTCCTCCATAAGCTCCGTCTCAGTAGGAAGCTTATCCCCTTCGCTATATACGCCACTTTCTATTCGACTCACAAGATCGTGAACGATCTGCTTATACAATGGAACAGCGCTCTCCACTTTAACCATTATTCAACCTATTGCTTTCTGCACTCAACGGCTTCAAGTCCCTGCCAGTTGATGCCGAGTTGATTAGCCTTAATCGAAAAGAAGTATTTGAAATAGTCACCCAACATCACCTGCTTAGTAAAGTGCACTGGCTTACCAGTGCTCATATAAACGGTCTCACTCAATATAAACATCGCAGCTTCTCCTGCGATGTTAAGGATGCGCTTCTCCTCATCCGTAGCAAGCCCTGCTTCAAGCACAATAGACGGGAAACAATTATCCTCTAGTCGCAGCCCCGTCTCTCTCTCAATCGTTTCATAAAGTGATGCGTTCTCCATATCGACACCCAGTAAAAACCCGAAGTTCTTTACTGGAAGATAAATATGTTCAATCATTGCATTTATGTGATTAATTGACCTCACGCGTTTGAGGTAAACCGCAGATTCATTCTCTTCCATTCGCAAATGACGACGGACGGCAACGGGCGGCTCGACCTCCTGAAGAGCGAGAACACGAGACGAGGTTTCGATATTATTTTCATGGCAAAAATAAGTGAAACCCTTAAACGTGCTCAAGCTCGAGACGATTTTAGGCTGCCGGATAAATGTGCCTTTGCCATGACGCGTATCAAGCACGTCGTCATCCACAAGAGTTTGAATTGCCTTCCGTATCGTCGCACGGCTAACCTCGTATTCTTCGCAAAAACCATTTTCGCTAGGCAACACGCCACTTTCGGAAAACTCGCCCATCTCAATACGGCGGCGCAAATCATCAGCTACTTGTACATATAGCGGCACAGCACTAGTCGGGTTAATCATAACGTTCTCCGTATAACATTCTATGAAACTTCTATACGTTATAAGATAACCTATTACGTATTATTTTGAAAGAAATAGACGGTTCAATCTTATTTTTGAACCGTCTACAATATCAAACACTCCATATGAAGGTGTCGAATGCCACTTGTGGCGCAAACAAGAGGGGCATTTGGCAAAAATGCCCCATTTCGCCTTGAAGTCACTACCGTGAAATGCCAACGAGCCGCATGGTCGAGTCCAAGCAAATACGACCTCAAGCGGCCAGCTACGGCATGGCTCCCTAGAACGAGACTGCGACATTTGTTTGCATTGTTTTACGAACGCAACATAACGAATTATTTCCGAGCAAAATAACGACCGCTGAAAGCTGCTTTAGTAGTTCATCTGGTGGTAGTAGCGACGCGTGGTGAGCGGGTGGTTGCGGACGTGCTCGAGATGGCAGCTCAGGCGCTCGGTGATGGTGTAGGTGACCATCGGGGAGACGATCTTGCGGAACTCGGGGTCGCTGAACGGCAGCTCGACCTCGGCGGTGTCGAACTTGTTCACGCGGACATGGACGCCCTTCTCGTCGGCGAGCATGTGGGTGAAGTTGTCCACGCGGTCCATGAGCTTGCGGGTGTCATCCTCGCCGTAGAGCATGATGAGGCTCGTGCCCTCCTCGCACAGCTCGATGGTGCCGTGGAAGAACTCGGCGGCGTGGATGGACTTGGTCTTGATCCACTGCATCTCCTCGAGGATGCACATGGCGTAGTCGTAGGCCTCGCCCCAGAGCATGCCGGAGCCGATCACCATGTGGTAGTCGGTGTCCTTGAAGTCCTCGGCCATGGCGGCGCAGCGCTCGTCCTGGGCGTCCTTGGCCTTGATGAGGTACGGGGCGATGTTGCCGAACTCCTCCATGAAGGTGTCGTACTTGGGGAAGGCGCCGGCGTTCTTGAGGAAGCGGGCGACCAGCGTGATCTGGTAGGTGTAGATGGCCTCGCACAGGACGTCGTCCTCGGCGAAGCTGAAGAACTTGTAGTCGGCGTACTCGGTGGCCGGGGTGTTGTCGTTGGAGACGTACATCAGCGTGCGGGCGCCCTGCTCCTGGCAGAACTTGGCGGCCTCGATGATCTCGGGGGTGGTGCCGGTACGGGTGGAGAAGACGCAGACCGAGTCCTTGTTGAAGGCCTTGGGCGGGCATGCGAGGAACTCGGCGGCGATCTCGCAGTGGACGTCGACGTCGGCCGTGGTGGTCTCGACCCAGTACTTCATCGGGAGCGTGTGGGCCCAGGTGCCGCCGCAGCCGATGAAGAAGATGTTGGAATAGCCCTGCTCGCAGACCTTGTCCACGGCAGCCTCAATCTGAGGACGGAGAGCGAGGGCATCGCTCACAACCTTCTCGTAACGAGGCTCATCGAAATTGAACATCCCTTACTCCTAACTCACTTAGATGAACCCTTCATTCATCCCATAACGTTATAATACTTTATATAACTAACTATGCAAGTATTATTTTGATTCTGCTCTTTCATCAAGCCCCTTAAAACAACAATCGGCATTGTTGGACACAGCGTGCAAGTTCATTGAACGATTCAATATGCATCGTCCCTAGTTAAATGACGTCTTATGCAAATACCTTTAATCCGCTTGGGGCCGACGAATCTTTTGACTGTCCGCAGAAGCTTTCCCGGAATTCCCCATGGATAGACGCACCGGCAATCGCTTTGTTATCTGGCTTATTGCGCATTGCCGGACCGTCTGGGAGAAAGTGCAATCTACCGCGTGGTCAACTAGCGTTTCATCGGAATCGACCGCATCCGCGCCAAATACTAAATCGCAATCGTTGTAACTCGCCCGATCATATGACGGCAATTTCTCGCCTTAAAAATGAGCACGAAATAAGGGGGCAGCTGTTTGCAATTTGCTTTATTCGTAAGTGTTTTTACTGAAAAAACAATCACCAACCAAACAGCACTATTAACAGCACTATTAATTGTTTGGCTCTTTGCTGTACAGCCATCTTTCGTATACGCCTCTCGTCTATCTCTCATCTCACGGTTGGAGACGAAAGGTGTGCGGGAGTGGATAATTGGACGGCATTTGGGCCTGCGACGGATTATTTCGTCCGAAAATCCACGCTCATTTGGCGGGACACGCGGGGCCTATGCCCAATCCGCTGGCATCGTCTTCAGTTCGCCGCAGAGCCGCGGCCCCATATGGGTATACTCTCGGAGATTCGACTCGATTCGCCCCCGCTGGGGCGTCAAAGGAGACTGTATATGCCCACCACCTCAACCGACCCGCGCGCCGCTGCTGCCGCACTGCTGGTGCCCGGTACCATCTGCCACGGTTTTGCCGTCGAGCGCCGCGAGACCGTGCCCGAGCTCGACTCGGACGCCTACGTGCTGCGCCACACCGCATCGGGCGCTCGCCTGCTGTACCTGGCGTGCGACGACGAAAACAAGGCTTTTGCCATTGGCTTTAAGACGCCGCCGGCCGATTCCACCGGCGTGTTCCATATTCTTGAGCACTCGGTGCTGTGCGGATCGGCCAAGTTCCCCGTCAAGGAGCCGTTTGTCGACCTGATCAAGAGCTCCATGCAGACGTTCCTCAACGCCATGACCTACCCCGACAAGACCATCTACCCCGTTGCCACCACCAACGAGCAGGATCTGTACAACCTGATGGACGTGTACCTGGACGCGGTGTTCAACCCGGCCATCTATACCAAGCCCACCATTTTTGAGCAGGAGGGCTGGCACTACGAGTTGGACCTGCCGGAGGACGAGAGCTGCGAGGGCGACGCCCGCCCCCAGAACCTGCACGCGGGCACGCTGCGCTACAACGGCGTGGTGTTCAACGAGATGAAGGGCGCGCTGTCCGACCCCATGAGCGTGCTGGACGATGCCGTCAACGCCGCGCTCTACCCCGACACCGCCTATGCGCACGAAAGCGGCGGCGACCCGCGCGCGATTCCTGCGCTCACCTACGAGCAGTTCCTGGACACGCACGCACGTCACTACAATCCTTCCAACTCTTATATAACGCTCTACGGCGACCTGGATGTGGAGCGCGCGCTGGCGTTTTTGGACGAGCGCTATCTGTCGCAGTCGAGCGCCGCGAGCCGCCGCATGGACGCCGCCGTTGCCGCCGGCGAGGATCCGTCCGCGCTGGCACCCAATCCGCTGGACGTGCAGGCACCCGTGACCTGCGAGTATGAGCGCGTCGAGATGGCCACCACGCCCGAGAACGCCCTGGTGGGCCTGGGTCTTGTGCTGGGCAGCGCACTCGACCGCAAGCGCACGATCGCGGCGGATATCCTGTTCGAGGCGCTGCTGGGCTCCAACGAAGCGCCGATTAAGAAGGCCATTCTGGCCGCCGGCCTGGGCGGCAACGTGGTGAGCTACACCGCGGCCGAGTGCCTGCAGCCCTACGAGCTCATCATGCTGCAAAACGCGCAGCCCGGCGTGGCGCGCGAGCTGCGCCGCGTGTTCCAGGACGCCTGCCGCGACCTGTGTGAGCACGGCGTTCCGCGCGAGCGCTTGGAAGCCATCATCAGCAGCAACGAGTACGATCTGCGCCAGCGCGACTACGGTATCGCCGACGGCGTGGCCATTGCGTGCGACGCGCTGAGCACGTGGCTCTACGATGACGACGCCGCGACGCTGGCGCTCAAGTACGGCCCGGTGTACGAGGAGCTGCGTGACGAGCTGGACGGCAGCTACTTTGAGGACCTGCTGCGCGAGCTGGTGCTGGAAAACGACCACATGGCGCTGGTCGAGCTGGTTCCGGTAGACGCCGCCGAGGGTGCGGAGGGTGCCGAAGCTGCCGAGCTGGCTGCCAAGCGCGACGCCATGACCGATGCCGAGCTGGCCGATGTGGTCGAGCGCACGGCCGTACTGCGTGCCGCGCAGGAGGCGGAGGACACGCCCGAGGACAAGGCCACGCTACCGCGTCTGCGCGTGTCCGACATTGGCGAGGCGCGCCCCGAGCCGCCGCTGGTCGTGGACACGACCGCGCCCATCCCCTGTCTGCACCACGACATTCCCACCAACCGCCTGGCCTACGCCATGCAGTACTTCGACCTGAGCTGCGTCGCATTTGAGGACCTGCCCTATGTGACGCTGCTCTGCCGCCTGCTCAAGCAGCTGCCCACGCGCGAGCATTCGGCCGAGGAACTCGACAACCTGCTCGCCGGCAAGCTGGGCTTTTTGAGCTTTACGACCGAGGTCATGACGCAGCCCGACGTGGACGGCGTGCGCCCCTACCTGCTGGTGAGTGCCGGCGCCCTGTCCGAAAAGATCGACGCGCTGGCGAGCCTGCCGCGCGAGGTGTGGTCGAGCACGCTGTTGCTCGATGCCGACGCCGACCGCGTGCGCGACGTGCTCACGCAGATTCGCATTGGGCTTGAGCAAGGCTTTATCAACAACGGCCACTCGGCGGCGCTCGGTCGCGCGATGAGCTACAGCTCGCCTTCGGCCGTGGTTCGCGAGCAGCTTTCGGGCGTGGACTTCTACCTGTTCCTGCGCGATCTGCTCGAGCACTTTGACGAGCGCCTGGACGGCCTGCGCGCCAAGCTTGCCGAGCTGGCAGACCGCATCTTTGTGGCCGATGGCTGCCTGGCGAGCTTTACCGGCAGCGATGAGGACTTTGACGCGTACTGGGACGCCGCGGGCGACCTGGGGCTGGGCGCTGGCGACGGCGCTGGCAGCGGCACGCTCGTGGTGCCGACGCCGTGCGACCGTCACGAGGCGTTCGTCATCCCCAGCGACATCTGCTTTGCGGCGCGCGCGTGCGACCCGCGCCGCCTGGGCATCGACGTGACGGGCGCCTGGGCCGTGGCTGCCAACGCGCTCTCCTACGACTACCTGTGGAACGAGATCCGCGTGAAGGGCGGTGCGTACGGCTGCGGATTCCGCGCAGCCGGCGAGCGCCAGACGGCGTTCTACACCTACCGCGACCCGGCGGTCGATCCTTCGATTGAGCGCGTGGAACGCGCGGGCGCATGGCTCGGCAGCTTTGAGCCCGACGAGGCCGCCTTCGAGGGCTTTATCGTGAGCTGCGTGAGCGGCATGGACGCACCGGTGAAGCCGTACGCGCTCACCAAGCGCCGCAATACGACCTACCTGGCTGGGCTCGATCCGCACGCGCGCGAGGAGCGTCGCGCCCAGATGCTCGCCGCCACACCCGCTGAGCTGCGCTCGCTCGGCGCCGATGTGACGCGCATCGCAGCCGCATCGCCCATCTGCGTCTTTGGCGGCCGCGACGTCGTCGCCAAGAGCAACGCCGGCTTTAACGTCGTCGAACTGATGGGCTAACGCACAGCAAAGGTAGATTTTTGGGACATGCCTAAAAATCTACCTTTTCTTTTGCCGCAGTCTGCCGGTTTGTCTCGATCTGTAACGCTAGGACGGCAATATTGGCTCCAGATGTTACAAATCGAGACGTTTTCGGATGACGCCGGCCCTTTGTCTCAATCTGTAACATCTAAGTCCAATTTTGCCGAGTTACTGTTACAGATCGAGACAAACCGCCGCAGACACCCGCCCCACCAGCAAAACCCCCACGAAGGGGCAGGTGCCTTTGCGTTGGTTCGAACACTTGTTCTATACGTACACATGTTCTATAGTAGGGGTGCTTGCATCGGACTTAAATTGCAACTAAGATATAGTTGCAGAATGTGAGGCGGGATGACTCGGACCGATAAACTCATCGCCCAGCTGCTTAGCTGCCCTTCGACGTATCGGTATACCGATTTTTTAAAAGTCATGGCTTCATATGGCTTTGAAATGGACAACAAAGGCAAGACATCCGGATCGCGCGTTCGCCTCTACAGGCCATCGGATGGCAGGATGTTCGTAATGCACGCGCCACATCCATCTGACGAATTGACAGCGGGGACCATTCGAAACATCGTTCGATTTCTGCAAGATGTCGGAGGTAGTCATGAGTAACGTTTTGGCATACAAGGGTTATTTCGCCCCAGTCGAGTTCGATGCCGAACAGCATGTGCTCACAGGTATGGTCACCGGCATTAGGGACGCAATCGTATTTGAAGGCTCCACGGTTGAAGAAGTGGAGCAATGCTTCCACGACGCCGTCGACGATTACCTTGAGTTTTGCGCCGAGAAGGGCAAGGAACCCGAGCGAGCTTTTAAGGGCTCGTTCAACGTAAGAACGGGCTCTGAGCTCCACAAGCAAGCAGCGCTGGCAGCGGTAAAGAAGGGTGAGTCACTCAATAAGTTTGTGACTGAAGCAATCGCTGCGGCGTTATAGCATTAACGCATAGGC
Organism: uncultured Collinsella sp.; assembly: GCA_900545445.1. Taxonomy (GTDB): domain Bacteria; phylum Actinomycetota; class Coriobacteriia; order Coriobacteriales; family Coriobacteriaceae; genus Collinsella. The sequence continues at coordinate 31,838 of UQZH01000003.1, forward strand.
CCAAACAACCACAAAGGGCGCAGTTCACAGGCATATTTGCGGTGGCTTTACTGCCCATATCGCGTTTGCCCAGATAAAACCTGCCAAAATAAACCTGTCCCTTTTTGGCAGGTTTGCTAGAGGAGGCTGGGATGGACAAGGCTGAGTTGCGACGGGCGATGATTGCTCGGCGCGATGCTCTTGATTTAGATGTGCGGGCGGCGAAGTCTGCCGTTATCTGTGCGCGGCTGGTTGAGCTGTTGGATCGCTCGGATGCCGCGGCGCCGCACACCGTTGCCGTCTATGCCGCGATGGGTTCCGAAGTCGATCCTGCCGCGTTTGCCGCAGCGGCCGCCAAACGCGGCTGGCGCGTGGCCTATCCGTGCATGTTCTCGGCAATTGATGCCGCAGCTTGTGGCCAGCGCATGTGCATGCGGGCAGTTGCCGCCGACGATGCGTCCGCGGCACCGTTTATCGCCCACCCCACGCGGGTCTTTGCGGCCGTGGACATCGACAACGACCGCTTCCCTATCGTGCCTGCCGAAGCTCTCGACATGGTCGTCGTGCCGCTCGTAGCCTTCGACCGCGCCGGCGCGCGCCTGGGCTACGGCGGCGGCTGCTATGATCGCTACCTGCCCACGCTCTCGCCCGCATGTCAAATCATCGGCATCGCCTTTGACGAGCAGCGTGTCGACCACGTTCCCACCGACGCCCACGACCTGCCGCTACTCCACATCATCAGCGCCTGATCGCCGCCGTATCGCACCCGCAAGATGAGCGTGGAAAATCTCCCACTTTGAGCCCCTTACGAGCCAAAAGTGGGAGATTATCCACGCTCAACCATTGCGCGTCCAGATTTCCACGCTCGTCCGTCCGGATTTCCACGCTCGTGCGGCTCAACGTCCTGCAACCGCCTCAACACGCACGCGGCACGCCGGCGACCCTGAGCTTGCGATCGAGCTTTGTCGGATCCCTTAGATCATCCCAGCACAAGCGCACGATCTTGCAGTTATCAAGCAGCGAAAGCCTCGACTCGCGCTGGCGCTCATCAAACTGCGCCTTCGCGAGCTTGCCCTCCTCCGCCGCCTTCTCGCTTTTAACGAATCCGTCGAACTCCCCGATAATCAGCCGGTCGCCCACACGCCACAAGTAGTCAACGCGATACGGCCGCCCCGGCTCAACCGGGTCGAACAGCTCAACTTGCAGCTCCGGCGTCTGCCAGCCGCGCTCGATCATCAGGGCGCGCGCCTTGGACTCGCCGCCGCTTTCTGACAGGCCATCGGCATACCGCGCAACACTTCGCGCCGTCACAACACCGCGACGATTTAAGCCAAGCTTGTTGATTGCCTCAACGAGATGCTCCTTCGACAACAGCTGCTCATGAAGCGCCGAGTCCGCAATGATCAGTCCCTCGACAAACGACGCATCGACCAGGCAATCCGTAATCGTTTGATCGATATCGGTCACGGCAATATCCATCTGGATTGCCCGTGTTTGACGAGCATAACGATGGCGAATCACCTGAGAGCCGGGCGTCGTCGATTGCGCCGGCGCCGCGGCGATATGGATGTGCGTCAAATTGGCATGCGAAACCGAAAGACCATAGATAACAGCCGCCGTATAGGAGCAAAACGTCCAGTCGGGATGCTTTTGCGCAAGGGCCCGCACCCGATGCAGATAACGCTGCCGAAACTTGAGCTCGGACCAATAATCCGGACGCGCATACAGCCCCGGCATGACCGCCTCTAGACTTCCCGCCGCCACCCGCCGCTCAATCTGCTTTGCCTCCGCCGTCGTGCGTGCGTACACGCAGCTCATCTGCTGTTCGCATGCTTTAATGTGACTTGTAAGCCTTTGATTCGCCGTCATGTTTCCCATGTCGCCTCCCAACTCTTGGAACGGCGCAAACGTACCAGACGGTTTCATGCGAAGTCTGACCAAATGCTGTCCAGGCGCTGACCAAATGCTTGACGGCTTTGGACGTTTTAGACTGATGACTTATATCTGCAGGTAGGGTGGTTGTCGAGAGGTCCCCGTCTCCATAATTTGGCGCCTTGGTCCATCGGATTATCAGAAAGAAAAACCCGTCGAGATTCAAGACCACGCCAAATGCGACTTTGCCTCTGCACGCACCGTCTCTTAGCCGAGCCATCGGCATCTACATGCCTAAAAAATGAGCGTGGATAATCTCCCGTTTTGAGCCTAGTTTCAAGCCAAAAGTGGGAGATTATCCACGCTCGATTTGTAAACGTCCGAAAATCCACGCTCGTGTGTCCGAAAATCCACGCTCGTCATGCCGTGAGCACAGCCACAGTCGCAGCCACGGCCGCAGCCTAGTGCTCCTCGCCGGCGCGGGCCAGGTCGTAGGGCGTGGTCTGGTAGACGTAGTAGTTGAGCCAGTTGGTGTAGAGCAACTGAGCCTGGCTGCGCCAGACGTTGCGCGGCTCGACGGTGGGGTCGTCACCTGGGAAGTAATGCGCCGGCACCTGAGGGTTGAGCCCGCGCTTCACGTCGCGCTCGTACTCCAGACGCAGCGTGTCGGTATCGTACTCGGGATGGCCAAAGACAAAGAAGCGGCGGCTGTCGGTCGACTTGACGATGTACAGGCCCACCTCGTCGGACACGGCCACGACCTCAAGCTGAGGCTCGGCCTCCACGTCCTCGCGGCGCACATCGGTGTTGCGCGAATGCACGGCATAGAAACGGTCGTCGAAGCCGCGAACCAGCGGGCTTTGCGGCTTCACCAGATGATGCTCGAACACGCCGCTCGCCTTTGTCGACAGGTCGTACTTCTGAATACCGTAGTGGTGATACAGGCCCGCCTGCGCGCCCCAACAAATGTGCAGCGTAGAGTGCACGTGCGTGGTGGACCAATCCATGATCTGGCAGAGCTCGGGCCAGTAGTCAACCTCCTCGAACGGCATCTGCTCCACCGGCGCGCCCGTGATGATCAGGCCGTCGTAGTGGATGTCGCGGATGTCGTCGAACGTGCGGTAGAACGTCTCCAGGTGGCCAGCGCTCACGTGCGTGGCCTCGTGCGTCTTGGTGCGCAGCAGGTCCACCTCCACCTGTAGCGGCGTGTTGGAGAGCTTGCGCATGATCTGCGTCTCGGTGGCGATCTTGGTGGGCATGAGGTTGAGGATGAGCACGCGCAGCGGGCGGATGTCCTGGTGCAGCGCGCGGTACTCGGTCATGACAAAGATGTTCTCGCTCTCGAGCTGCGCGGCGGCAGGGAGGGCGTCGGGAATGCGAATGGGCATGGATGCTCCTTACGAGTCAGTTGCAGCTATGGTACAACGAGCAGCCCTATCCGCGCGAGCACATCGCCCAGCGATGCCGTCAGCGGCCCAAATCACTCCAAAAGTAGAGATTAAGGCATGTCCCAAAAATCTACGGCGCTTTAGTCTAGCAAAGTGACGGCAGGACGCTACAATGGTTCGACGCAAAAAACTCGGCCGGAAGGATACTCGTATGTACCAGACGCGTAAGATCGGTGTGGTCGGCCAGGGCCACGTAGGAGCACATGTCGCCAACAGCCTGCTCATGCAGGGCATTGCCGACGAGCTGTACCTGTGCGATATCAACGAGGCCAAGGTGACTTCCGAGGTCCAGGACCTGCGCGACTCCCTTTCGTTTGTCCCGTACAACACCAAGATCGTCAACTGCTACGACCACTACGAGGAGCTGGCCTGTTGCGACGTCATCGTCAACGCTGCCGGTAAGGTCGCGCTGGCCGCCGGCAACCGCGACGGCGAGCTGTTCTTTACCACCGACGCCGCCCGCACCTTTGCCAAGCGCATCGTCGACGCCGGCTTCGACGGCATCTTTGTGAGCATCTCCAACCCCTGCGACGTCGTGTGCACCGAGCTGTGGCACCTGACCGGCTACGATCCCAAGAAGATCATCGGCTCGGGCTGCGGCCTGGACTCCGCCCGCCTGCGCACCGAGATCTCCAAGAAGGTCGGCGTGAGCCCCAAGTCCATCGACGCCTACATGATCGGCGAGCACGGCTTTAGCCAGCTGGCTGCCTTTAAGGCCGCGACCATCGCCGGCAAGAGCCTCAACGAGCTCCAGGCCGAGAACCCCGACAAGTACGCCTTTGACCACATGGAGGTCGAGGAGCTTGCACGCAAGGGCGGCTACGTAACCTACCAGGGCAAGCAGTGCACCGAGTACGCCGTCGCCAACTCCGCCGCGCGCGTCTGCGCTGCCATTCTGCACAACGAGCACGCTGTGCTTTCGGCCTCTACGCTTATGACCGGCCAGTATGGCGAAGAGGGCATCTTCACGTCCTTACCGTGCGTGATCGGCGCCGAGGGCGTCGAGGAGGTCTACACGCTCGACCTGTCCGAGTACGAGCTCGAGGGCTTCCACAAGAGCTGCCAGCACATCCGCGACAACATCGCCCAGCTCGACTGGTGGGACGCCGAGGCCTACGACGCAAAGTAGGCCGCTGGCTGCCGCAACCTTGCGAATCGAAGCGCGATACCAAGCGGACCGCGCCGGAAATCCCCGGCGCGGCCCGCTTTTTTGACTCACGCAGTGCCCTTGCGAATCGAAGGTGAATACTTTTCCGCGAAGTGAACGAGTAAAAACGAGCCCCCGAAGCATCGACACTTTTCAGACGCCGTTTCCTGCGGTTTCGTCGAGTTTTTCCTGCGGTTTTGCCGCAAAAAAGCGTGGATGCTTCGGGGATCCAAAATAGGTCGTTCACTTCGCGGAAAAGTATTCACCTTCGTTTTCGCGCAGACACGAATCCGGCCGCCACAACGCAAAACGGGGCCCGCGCACAGCGTAGACCCCGTCAAAAAAGATAATTCCCGGTACCTAGTACTGCTCGACGCCCATGTAGCGACGAACCTCGGGGCTGTGGTCGAAGACCTTACCGCGGGCGGCGCGCAGCTCGCAGCTCATGTTGTAGAAGAAGATCGGCTCCAGGAACGAACGCACGCTGGCAGGCACTTCGCCCACGCCGTACTCGAGCGCATCGAGCACCATAATCGTATCGGTGTGCGTGTTGAGGAACGCAAGCGCGCGCTCCTCCATGGGGCGACACTCGCCCGCGCCAAGCTGCACAAAGTAGAACACGCCGGGCTCGGTAGCCTCGAAGGGGCCGTGGAAGTACTCGCCGGAGTGAATATAGCAGCAGTGCTGCCACTGCATCTCCATGAGCGAGCAAATTGCCATGGCGTAGGTCTGGCTAAAGTTGGGTCCGGAGCCCAGGATATAGAAGAACTTGTGCTGCTGGCAGAGCTCGGCAAAGCGATCGCCCAGCTCGGCGTTGACCTTCTCACGGGCAGCGGGCAGCAGCGCATCCATCTGCTTAAGGCCGGCGTACATGTCGGCGAGTGCCTCGTAGCCCTCCTGCTGGTCGAGCAGCTCGGCGGCGATCAGAGCGCCGATACCCTGAGGCACCTCGGCCTGCGGCACGCCTTCGCCCCACGGATAGACCCAGGTGGCCCACTTGCCGTTGTCGATCTTGGAGCCCTCGCAGTCGGTCATGGCGACGACCTCGGCGCCGGCAGCCAACGCCATCTCGCAGCCGTCGACGACCTCCTGCGTGTTGCCGCTGTGGCTGCATGCAATAACGAGAGACTTCTCGCCAAGGCTCTTGGGGGCCATCAGGCAAAACTCGCGTGCCGTGTAGACCGTCGAGGAAAACGTGGTGGCCTCGCGCTTGAGCAGCTCGTTGGCCGGCATCAGGTCGATCATCGAACCGCCGCAGGCGATCCAAAAGACGTTCTCGATCTTGCCCTTGCGCTCGATGATTTCCTGAACCAGATCATGTGCGTTCATCCTGATGTTCCTCCTTGTGGGGCAGCTTTGAGCGACGGCAGCTCGTACCTGCTGTCGTTCTATGTTGTCCTATTTATAACACGTGTAACAACGCCCGTGAAGTCATCCCGGCAAATTTGTTCTATGTTGTTCTATCTGTGGACGTTAGATGTCGAAGACGTAGCGCGAGCCCACAATCTTTTGGCGACCGAGCAACAGAGGGTGCCCACCGGCGTCGGTAAAGTAGGCCTCCATATAGAAGAGCGGCTCACCGACCGGCACTTCCAGCAGCGGGGCCGTTTGGGCATCGGCAAGCGCAATCTCCACGGTGCAGGGGTCGGACTTGAGCGGCGCGCGACCCGAATGCTCGGCAACGAGCGCAAAGATGGAATTGTCCGTGAGGTTCTTGTCGGCAAGCGTCTGCAGATAGGGATGGTCGGCGAGCACAAAGGCGTTGTTCTCAAGCATGACAGGGATGCCGTCGGCTGTGCGCACGCGTTCGACCACGATAAGCTCGCAGCCGGGCTCCACGCCAAAGAACGCCGCATCCTCGTGCGTCGCTGCGACCACCGTGCGCGACACCAGACGCGCACCCGGCACCATGTCGTTGGCAGCACAACCCTCAGTAAAGCTCTGGACGTCACCCTTCTGGCGAATCTTGCGCTTGAGCTTGGGAGCGCACACAAAGGTGCCCCTCCCCTGCTGGCGGTTGAGATACCCCGCACGCGACAGCTCCTCGATGGCGCGACGCACGGTGACGCGCCCCACGCCGTAGGACTTCGCGAGCTCCATCTCGGAAGGAATGCGCGAGCCGGCAGCGTACACGCCGCGCGCGATCTCGCCCTTTAGGTCGTCCATGACCTGCTGGTACAGCGGCACGGCGGACACGTCAGTACGGTCGGTCTTGCTATCGAAAGCCATCGTTACGCTCCATCCCGCGCATGCTCGGACTCAAACTCTTCAATCGCCGCCATAAACTGCTCGCCAAAGGCGTCGGCTTTTTTCTCGCCAATGCCGTTGACCTGGATCAGCTCGTCGCGCGTCTGCGGGCGCAGGCGGCACAGGCCGCGCAGGGCCTTGTCGGAGAAGACCATGTACGGCGCCATCTCCAGCTCCGTCGAGATCTCCTTGCGGAGGGCACGCAGGCGCTCGAACAGCTCGGCATCGTCGCCCACGCGCGGGCGTTGATCCAGCTCGGCCTCCTCGCGCAGCAGATCCACCGCACGGCGGGCGCGGGCCGAGGCCTTGCGCTTGGACGCGCGACGCTTAACGGTAAAGGCAAACGCCTCATCCTCGACCTCGCCGGCACGCGGACCCAGCCCCACGACCGGGTACTGCCCCTGCGAGGTGGCCAAATAACCACGGCCGCACAGCTGGCCGATAATGTCCTTGATGCGCCCGACCGATTCGCTCGACAGCTCACCGTAGCCGCGGTCCTCGTCCAGATGCATCTGGCGAATGCGCTCGGTGTTGCCGCCGTGGAGCACATCGGCGATCAGCGACTTGCCAAAGCGCATGGGACGCGTGGCCACATAGCGCACAGCGGCGCGGGCCATATCGGTGACGTCCTCGACCTCGAACTGCGTGAGACAGTTGCTGCAGTTGCCGCAGCCCTCGGCGTCGTCTGCCGTGCCGCCCGCGGCGGCTGCCGCATGCTCGGCCGCAGCCTCGTCGCCAAAGTAGCGCAGCATGTATTCGCGCAGGCAGCCGGTGGTATTGCAGTAGCCCTCCATCTGGCTGAGCAGACGATATCGGTTCTGGAGCGCCCACGCGCGCTGCTCGTCGTCGAGCGCCTCGTCGGCAGCATCGCCGCGATCGATCAGAAAGCGGCGCATGCGAAAATCGTTGCCGTTCCACAGCAGGTGGCAGCTGGCCGGGTCGCCATCGCGGCCGGCGCGGCCCGCTTCCTGGTAGTATGCCTCGATGCTCTCGGGCACGTTGTTGTGGATCACGTAGCGCACGTTGGGCTTGTCGATGCCCATGCCAAAAGCGTTGGTGGCAACCATCACCTGAATGTCATCGTCGATAAAGGCACGCTGGCTCTGGCGGCGGGCGTCGTTGCCCATGCCGGCATGGTAGCGGCCCACGCGAATGCCGCTGGGGTCCAGTGCCTCGGCAAGCTCCGCGGCCAGCGCGTCGACCGTCTTGCGGGTCGAGCAATACACGATGCCGCTCTCGCCCGAATGCGCGATCACATAGTCGCGCACCCACGCGGTCTTGGCCTTGTCGCCCATCTCTTCGCAACCAAAGTAGAGGTTCTTGCGATCGAAGCCCGTCACCACGGTCGCCGGGTTTTGTAGGCCGAGCATTTGCTGAATGTCCGCACGCACACGCTCGGTCGCCGTAGCGGTAAAGGCCGCCACGATGGGGCGCTGCGGCAGGGAATCGATGAACTCGCGAATCTGCAGGTAAGCAGGGCGAAAATCCTGGCCCCATTGGCTTACGCAGTGGGCCTCGTCAATGGCCACGAGCGGAACGCCAATGCCACCTTCGGCCGCGGCTTCCTGCGCAAAGGCTAAAAAGCGCGGCTCGAGCAGGCGCTCGGGCGCCACGTACATAAGCTGGTAGCGGCCCTCGCGCGCCCGCTTGAGCACGGTATTTTGCTGAGCCGGCGTAAGACTGGAGTTGAGATAGCTGGGTCGCGCACCCGCCGCGAGCAGCGCGCGGGTCTGGTCCTCCATAAGCGACAGCAACGGGCTCACCACAAAGGTAATGCCAGGCAGCATAAGCGCAGGCACCTGGTAGCAAATGGACTTGCCGGCGCCCGTGGGCATGACACCCAGCGCATCGCGACCGGCAAGAATCGCATCGACCATGCGGTCCTGTCCCGGGCGAAACGAGGTGTAGCCAAAATAGGCGCCGAGCGTGTCGAGCGCCATCTGCTGCATGCTATCGGTCATGGTTTCCTAACGTCAGAATCATCTGCCGCCGATTATACGCCGCCACGCGGACCGGTGCCGCACGGCTATCAGCCACGCTCATTCTGCGGGTAGTCATTGGGGACGTTCTTGAATGACCAGTCGTTTAAGAACGTCCCCAACGACTAGTCTCTTGACAAGCGCGGAAATCCCGCAGGTTGAGCAAAAGTCAGCGAAAACGCCCCTAAGCGAGCAAGGTGACGTGAAAGAGGAGGGAAGCGTACTTTGGTACGCGACCGACGATTGAACGTCAGATTGCCGCTTAGGGGCGTTTGCAGCGTCGAGCCGTTACGCGGTTTGGCAAAACCGCGTAACTTACATCACCATAACGTAGCGCGATCCCACGTAGTACTGCTTACCCATCAGGACCGGCTCGCCATTGGGGCCGATAAAGCCGGCACGCAGGTTGAGCAGTGGATCGTGCGGAGCAATGCCCAACTCGGCCGCCTGCTCGGTATTGGCACGAACGGCCTCGACCGTGCGGTAACCAACCGAGACAATCGGCGTTCCGCCAACACGCTCGACCTCGGCAAAAATCGACTTGTCCTCAAGATCGGCCGTCAACAGCTCACGGTAGGCGTCAAACGGCACAAAGATGTTCTCCTCAAAAATGGGCTCGCCGTCGGCCGTACGCACGCGCTTGATGTGCAGCAGCAGCGCGTCCTTCTGCAGGCCAAAGAACTCCATCTCGTTTTGACGTGCCGGCACAATCTGGCGATCGACCACATGCGCGCCCGCCTTCATGTCATTATCGGCACACAGCGCGGTAAACGTCTGCAGCGTCGAAGCGTGGAACTGGCGGTTGATGTGCGGCGTGGAGACAAAGGTGCCACGGCCCTGCTGCTTAACCAGGTAGCCATCGGAGCACAGCTCCTCGACGGCGCGGCGCACCGTAATGCGGCTCACGTCGTACTGCTCGGCTAGCTCAAGCTCGGACGGAATACGCTCCTTGGGTGCATAAACACCTTTCTCGATCGCGTCCTTGATTTCGTCATAAATCTGCTGGTAAAGCGGTGCATTTTTGGGCGTAGGCATATCTAATCACTCTTATTGGAATATCGAAATAACTAATACGTATATAACGTCTAGTTTCATGTTACCTCATATTGATAAAACGATACACCCTCCCTACCAAAAAGCGACAGCTTCATTTTGGTAGGTTTTATCTGGGCAAACGAAGGCCTCCCGAAAGCAGCGAGGCTTTCGGGAGGCTCAAGCGGACAGGATTGCGCCAGGCCGGCAAAATGCCGGTACCCTACTTGCCGTCGTCCTGCTGCAGGCTGTCCTGCTCGCTGAGGCGCGCCTGCCTGCTGGCCATGCGCGCGGGCTTGTCGGGATCGGGTACGGCCGTGGGCATGGGCTCGTCGACATGACCGCCCCACCAGCCGCCCACAAAGTTGAGCGTGTGGAACACATTGATCACGGCGCCGGGATCAATGTCACACACCAGCTTGATAATGTCCTGACTCTCGTAGGTCGAAACAACGGCGTGCAGCAGATACATCTTTTCGCGGCTGTATCCGCCGATGACCTCGGCACAGCTAATGCCATGCTGAAAATGGTCAACATAGGCGGTCATGACCTCGTCTGCCTTACGCGTCGTGATCTGCAGCGTCACGCGGTCGTAACGACGATAGAAACTGTCGATGGTCTTGGTCGAAATAAACTGGAACACGATGGAGTACGCCGCCTTGTCCCAGCCAAACATAAAGCCAAAGATCGCCAGGATAAAGCAGTTGAAACCAAAGATGACGCCCCAGATGGTCTTGCCCGTGTGGTTGGAAACCCACAGCGCGATAAAGTCGGTGCCGCCAGTGGATGCGCCGGATTTAAGCGCGATGGCAGCGCCCAGACCCGAGACCACGCCGCCAAAAATGATGAGCATGATCTTGTCGCCCAAAAACGGGGCAAAGTGAAAGATGTTGAGGAACAGCGACGAGAGCACGACCTGCATCATCGAGAAGATGACGAAGCGCTTGCTAATGCCGCTCCAGCATAGGAGCGCCACGGGAATGTTGAGCGCGAGCATACCGAGCGAGATGTCGATGTGAACGCCGCCGAGCGAGGTAACGCGATCGAGCAGGACCGCGACGCCGGTGAGGCCGCTCGGAAGCAGGTCGGCGGGCTGAATGAATGCCTGGATCAGAAATGTCTGGAGAACGGCGGAAATTGTGACCGCCACTGCAGTAATGGCGCGGCGGACGATGGTGAGACGGCCGAGCATGAGCACGCGGTCCGTGAGCTGATCGATGGCGTTCGCCACGCGGGCTCCTTTCGAAGGCAGATGTAGTTGTGAGGCATGCCCGCGATTGTAGCATGGACCACCACAAAGGGGACAGGCACCTTCGTGGTGGTTTTGGCGTCGACTGCCTTCAAAAAACGTCGCCCCAATAAAAACCACCACAAAGGTGCCTGTCCCCTTTGTGGTGGTTTGCTGCTAGATGGCAGATAGGATGTCAGTCAGATTATCGATAACGGCATCGGCTCGCGATTGATCGAGGTTGACGCCCTCGTGCGGACGCAGCGCCAGGACTCGGGCGCCGGAGCGCTTGCCAGCCTCGATCCCCAAAGGCGAATCCTCGATAACCAGGCACTCGGCAGACTCCACCCCCAGCACCTCCATGGCACGCAGGTAGATCTCGGGGTCGGGCTTAAACGCACTGCACTCGTGACCGCTGATGGTGTAGTCCAGCACGTCGGCGATACCGGCGATCTCCACCAGCTCGTCGATCAGCTCGCGATAGGACGAGCTCGCGATGGCGCACATCACGCCGCGCTCGTGCAGCTCACGCATCACCGGCTCCGTCTGCTCGTTGAGCAGCTCGGCATACGGAACGGGATGGTCCGGGCTGTAGACCTGCTTGTACTCCACGCGCAGACGCTCGCGCAGCTCAACATCGTCGGGCACCAGCGCCTCCCAAATGGCAGGCTCGTTAGACCCCGAAAGATCGGGGATCTCGTCAAAGTGGAACCCTTTCTCTTCCATAAACGCCACGCGACGACGGTTGTAGAACCACTCGGTATCGACCAGCACGCCGTCCATATCAAACAGCACCGCTTTGATCATACGCATCTCCTCCCACCTGCCAAAAAGGGACAGGTTTATTTTGGTAGGTTTTATCTGGGGTTTTGCGGCGCGACAGACACGCCCCCAAAGCAAAAAGGGGACGGGGCACAAACCCCATCCCCTCTCAATCAACCCGTAAGGTCTACTTACTTGTGATTAGTAGGAAAGCTTCCACATGTAGCGACGCATGGTCAGCGGGTGCTGGCGGGCCTCGGCGATCTGGTTGCCGTACTCACGCATAACGGCGAGGTGCAGCAGCGGGTTGAAGTAGGTGAGGACGCTAGCCGGCACAGCGTCGGCCAGGCCGTAGTCCTTGGAGTCAATCAGAGCGACCTTGGCACCCATACGCTGCAGGAAGGTGAGGGCACGAGCGTCCATCGGACGGGTAGCACCGTCGGACATGAGGAAGACGTAGGGCTTACCCTCGGTGGAAACCTCGAACGGGCCGTGGAAGTACTCGCCGGTGTTGTAGGAAGCAGCGTCGATCCACTGCATCTCGGTGAACAGGAAGGCGGCGTTAGAATAAGCCATCTTCTCGGAGGCACCGGAGGCCATGAAGTAGATCATCTTGTCGTCCTTGAAGTCCTGAGCGAACTGCTTGGCCAGGCCCTTGGCAGACTGAGCAGCGTTCTCGATCAGCTCGAAGATGTTGTTGAGGCCGGTGATCATGTCCTCGTAGTGATCATAGCCCTCGGTCTGCTGAAGGATCTCGAGAGCAAGAGCGATGGCGTAGGCGGGCTTCTCGGCCTTGGCAGCATAGTTGGCATGGAAGCCGTGGACGATGACGTAGTCAGCGTCGACGGTCAGAGCGGAGCCAGCCTTGTTGGTGAGGGAGACGACCGGGCAGTTGTGCTTCTTGGCGGTCTTGTTGGCCTCGACGGTCTCGGGCGTGGAGCCACCGAGGGAGCAGGTGATCACGAAGGTGTGCTCGTTGACCCAGGAAGGCGTGTCGTAGTTGAACTCGTTAGCGGTGAAGATCTGAACGTTCAGCTTGTCCGTGTTGTTGGCCAGGAAGTACTTGGCGGGGTAAAGGTCGGACATGGAGGCACCGCAGCCGACGAAGGCGACGCTGTGGATCTCGTGGTTGGACAGGACGTCAGCGACGATCTGCTTAGGGAGGTTAAGGTCGATCTCGTACATCTGACACATTCCTTTCAATTATTTGCGGCGCCACATTGCCGGGCGCTCGCAGGGTTACCGTGATTTGGACCGAGTCGCCGGTCCGTTGAGGATGTGTCAAAGGAACTGTCCCTTTGACACATTTAGGGATGGAAGCCTGCCTGGGGTATGGGATGCCAGGCAGGCCCCCGGGGGAAAGCGGTTAGGCGCTTAGTCGCGACTAGGCAAGGATGCCGACCGCGGAGAGGGCGATGCCGCCCACAATGGCGATCACGAGAAGCCAACCGGTGTTGACGTTCTTCTTGATGAGCCAGTACATAAGGCCGGTGAGGCCAAGGGAGATCATCTGGGGCATCATGCTGTCCAGGATGTCCTGGATCACGACGGTGCCGTCAGCGAACTGCAGCGGGGTGGTGGCGCCGATCAGCGTGGCGATCATGCCGCCCACGGACATAAGACCCACGATGCCGCAGACATACATGAGCTTCTCCATGAGGTCGCCGCCCTGAAGCTTGCTCAGGTACTCGTGGCCGCCCTGATATCCCATCTTGGCTGCGAACCAAGTAATCAGCACGGAGGGGACGATGGAGATGAGAAGGGCCAGGATCGGGCCCATGATGGAGCCCTGCTGAGCCAGCTGAACGCCCAAGCCAAAGGCGATAACGCGGATGGTGCCCTGGAAGAAGGAGTCACCGATGCCGGAAAGCGGGCCCATAAGGGAGGTCTTGACCGCGTTAATCGAATCGGGGTTGAAGTTCTCGGGATCCTTGGCGTACTCCTCCTCCATGGAGGCGGCGAGGCCCAGGATGAAAGCACTCGTCTGCGGGGTGCAGTTGTAGAACGCCATGTGACGGTGGTAAGCCTCTTTCTTAGCAGCAAGCTGCTTGGGGTCGGACTCGTCCGGATAGAGGCGATCGAGCGTGGGAACCATGCCGTAGAGGAAGCCCATGTTCATCTGACGCTCGTAGTTCCAAGAGGCCTGGATGGCCCAGGAGCGCCAGAAGAACTGGCTGACCTTCTTGTTCAGGGACACGTCCTTGGTTGCGGTTGCCATAGTGTGTTCCTCCTTAGTCTTCGTCGTCTTCGAGCGGATCGTAGTCGGAATCGACACCGGCGGCTGCATGGGAACCGTTGAACTTGAAGCCCATGAAGACGACAGCCAGGCACACACCGATCAGAGCGACCGCGATGACGGACAGGTTGAGGTAAGCGGCGAGCAGGAAACCGATGAACAGGAACGGAGTCATACCCTTCTTGATCATCATGGTGAGCAGCAGAGCCAAGCCGTAGGCGGTCATGATCTTGGTCGAAACGTTAAGACCAGTGGACAGCCACTCGGGAACCATGTTGACGATGGCCTGAACCAGGTCGGTGCCAACAAAGACGGCGAGGAAAATCGGCAGGAAGTACATGATGGCGTACAAACCGGAGCCGGCGCAGATGTGCATACGGTAGGCGGTCTTGAACTTTCCGTTATCGATCGCGTTATCTGCCACATGGGTGAGGACGGCGATGATGGAACGGAACACGATGCCGAGGAGCTGACCCAGGACGGCGACCGGGATGGCGATCGTCATGGCGGTCTCGGCGGAAGCATCGGTCAGGCACGCAAAGGCAGCGGCCACGATGCCGCCCAGGACCATATCGGGCGGAACGGCGGCGCCGACCTGCACCAGGCCCATGGACACGAGCTCGACGGCGGCACCGACGGCAAGGCCAGTGGGCACATCGCCCAGCAGCAAACCGACGAGCGTAGCGCCAACGAGGGGCTGCTCGAAGTTAAGACGACCGAGCAGGCGGGAGTCCCACATGCAGAACACGCCGACGAGGCCGACGAGCACCGCACTGATGAACGTATTCATACCCTTCTCCTTTCAGTCAGGCAAAAGCCTGGTTGATTACAGCTTGGCGTCGATGTCGACGCTCTGATACGTAGGGGTCTGCTGGACGTAGAGCTTAATGCCCATGTCGAGCAGCTGGTTGACGTCGGCCTTCTGGTTGGCGTCGAGGAAGACGGAGCTGTCCTTGCCTCCGACCTGATCGGCACCGTCGTGGTTGGCGGTGGCGCCCAGGTTGATGGCATCGAGCTTGTAGCCCTGGCAGAACTGCAGCATCTCGGCCGTGTTGCCAAAGACGAACATGACGCGCTCGCCGAGGGTGTTGAGCTTGTCCATCTTGGCGAGGGCACGCTCGACGGTGAAGACGTTCAGGCGCACGCCCTGGGGCTTGGCCAGCTTAAGAGCGCCCTTCTTGATGTCATCGTTGGCGGCAGCGTTGTCGACGACGATGATGCGCTCGGCCTGAACCTTGGTGGTCCAGGTAAAGACAACCTGGCCGTGCAGCAGACGGTAGTCAAGACGTGCGAGGACGATCTTGGCGGGACCGGAGCTGTGACGGGGCGCCTTGGCCTTCTTGGCGGGAGCCGCGGCAGCCTCGACCGGTGCGTTGGGGTTGGTCAGACCGGTACGGGCCTCGTTGATGAGGGCCGCGAGCTCGGCGCCCTTGACGGGGACGGGGCTCATAGCGAGCGTCAGTGCCAG
This sequence comes from uncultured Collinsella sp., assembly GCA_900545445.1. GTDB lineage: Bacteria > Actinomycetota > Coriobacteriia > Coriobacteriales > Coriobacteriaceae > Collinsella. The sequence goes on from UQZH01000003.1 coordinate 47,236, forward strand.
CGGGATGTTGAAACCGCTGACAACCGTGAACTTCGTGCCGTTCTTGGAAAGCTCGACCATGCTGTTGTTGACCGAGCTGCCGAGCATATCGGTCAGCACATAGACGGTGTCGTCCGCGTTGAACGTGGCGATCATGGCGTCCACCTTATCGGTGATGGGCTCCTTGTCGTCACGAGCAAGCGACACGACGTGGACGTTCGACACGTCGCCGAGAACCATCTCGAGCGTGTCTTTGGCGCCTGCGGCCAGGCCGCCATGAGATGCGAGAATGATCTGATTCATCTTGCCTCCTCCTTTTCGTTATGGTCATTATAACGTCTTATACGTTGCTTATATTGCTAATTAGTATAAAGACCGTTCGCGGGTGATAATCGACCGTTGACGGGTTTAACGTATTTGAAACGTTGGGGCTGGGTAGGCCGCGCTGGCTGGATAACCCGAGGTCAGACCCTGCGCGCAATCCTCTATCGCACAAAGTACCAGGGGCTTTCCTGCACGGTGGGCTCCAGCGCGATGCCGGTGCGCTCCTTAAACAGATCCATGTCCTGCGATTTCTCCGTCCACCACGCGTTGGGCTTAAAGGTCATGCTCTCAACAACATGACCGACAAACACACTGTTGCGCAGCTTGGAGAAGTCGGTGTTCATGATCAGGATGGACGCGAGCACCAGCACGATGCCCAGAACCTTGATCGCGCCGGCGGGCTCAGCGTAGATGCCAATGCCCACCAGTACGGTGACGACCGTCTCGAAAGACATTACGACGGGAACTTTCGACGTCTCGAGCCCCATGGACAGACCTTGCATATATAAGATGTAAGCCACGGCTGTGGGGATGAGTCCAAAGCCAAGGAACAGCAGCAGCAGCCGTGGCGACATTGCCGCGGCGACATCCGGCCACGGAGCCGCGATAGCCGCCATAACCGCACCGCCAAAAACAAAGCCCCAAAACGTGACAGCCAGCGGGTGGACTGTCTTGGTTGCTATCCGGCTAAACACCGCGAGCGACGCACCGCAAAGGCCTGCAATCACGCCCGACGTGACGCCCCAAACCGAAAAATGAAAACCGGAAAGGTCGCCATTGGTCACCGCAAGCACGCAGCCAACGATGTTAAAGACAATGGCAACGAGCTTGTTGGGGGTCACGTCCTCGCGATAAAGCACGCGGCCGAGCATGACGCCAAACACCGGCGAGGTGTAGAGCAGCACCGAGGCCGTGGACATGCCCACCTCGCCCATGCACTCGTAATAGCAGGTGTTGGCGGCGGCCAGACCGACGATACCGACAAGCGCGCAGGGAACAAGCTCTTTAGGGCTTGCCTTGAACAGGGCCAGCGGGCCCTGAGCCACGGTAGACCCCTCACCCGGACGGCAGCCCATAAACATCAGGACCGGCGCCAAGATAAGCGCTCCGACCAACAAGCGAAAGGCAGCCATGCTCTGGGACGAAACGCCCATGGCCGAGATGCCGTTTACAAAGATTCCGATGCTGCCCCACATAAGCGCGGCGATCAGCACCAGCACATAGCCCAGATTGCTCTTCTTCAACGCAGCCTCCTCGGTATTGTTTCCAATATGTTTCGTACTACGTTATAGTCGTTATATACATTTTTCAAGACACAAATCGGCGAGCGGATAAGTGATCCGTTTTCCTCCGCCCCCAGCGGATTACTGGGCGGTTGCGGTGAAATAGTTCCTAAATAGAGGCTTCAAGCCCCCAAGCAGGAACTATTCCACCGCAACTTATGAGGACATCGAGCTGTTAGGCCGCTCTATCCCCTAGTAGTCCAGCTTCCACATGTAGCGTCGCGTCATGTAGTCCTTGTGGGTGACGGCAGAGAGCGCGCGCATGTACACGTTGTTGAGAATCGGGGCAAAGATCAGGTGGTTGAAGTATTCGCTCACGCTGTCCTTGATGTCATTGAGGCCGAGCTCCTTGGCGTCGAGCTGATAGACGCGCTCGCCACCGTACTGGTTGACGAAGCGGATGCCGCGCTCGTCGTTGCAGCGGCTGCGGCCGACGCTGATGAGCTGGAACAGCGAGGTGCGCTTGTCCAGGATCTCGAAGGGGCCGTGGAAGAAGTCACAGGTGTTGATGGTGCAGGAGTCGATCTGCAGCATCTCCTGCACGTTGCAGATGCTAAAGACGTAGGCGGCACCAAAGAGCGGACCCTGAGCCATGACGTTGATGCAGGGCTTGTCGGCGTTCTGCTCGGCCCACTTGGCAGCGAGCGGACGGGTGTACTCGACGGCCTTGCGATAGATGGGGTCGACCAAGTCGAACGCGGCCATAGCGGTCTCGTACTCGGCATAGCCCTCGGTCTGCTGCGTGAGCTCCATGGCGATCATGGTCACGACGGCGGAGTTGGTACGGCCCATGCAGGACTCGTCGACGGCCAGGCTGTCATACTGGATCTTGTAGTCGCAGACCTCGGTGAGGCCGGACTCGTCAACATAGATGGCGATGGTGCTGGCGCCGTGGTCCTTGGTGACCTGGGCGGCGACGATGGTCTCCTTGGTGCCGCGCATGGACACGACGACGGCCAGGGTGTTCTCGTTGACGTAGGCCGGAGTGGCGTGCACGAACTCGTTGCTGGTGTAGCTGGAGCTCACGACCTGCGTGGCCTCGTGCTCCATAAAGTACTGGGCAGGATAGTTGCCGCCGTTGGATCCGCCAGCGCCAATCCACACGACGCGCTTGATGCCGCCCTTGTCTGCCTTGTCAGCCAAAACCTGGGAGACGACATCCTTAACCTGTTCCTGAGTAGTCATCGTGCATCAGCCTTTCTTCTCGTTTGATGCTCTCGATGGCATACAAGTTACATACATGTTTTGGTTATGTCGACTAGTTGTATGCTATATTTGTCTTAAAAATTTTGCTGATGCTGTTTTCGATAACTAGCTACCAGCGGTTTTGTTGTTGTATTGGATACATGCTTAATTAGATTCGCATACAGGTTAGATACAGGTTGATTGCATGAATGCTTCGTCTAAAAAGAAACTGGCCCAATACGAGCGCTTGGCGGGCATGCTGCGCGACCGCATCGCCGCCGGCACCTACGCGCGCGGAGACAAGCTGCCGTCCGAGATGGAACTCATGGACGAATCGGGTCTGTCGCGCAGCACCGTGCGCCACGCCCTTAAGGTGCTCGTTGATGAGGGCCTGGTGCGCACCGAGCGCGGGCGTGGCGCCTTTGTGGCCGACACGCCCGCGCTCCACGAGAACAACCTGGTGTTTTCGAGCTATACCAAGCAGGTCGAAGGCCAGGGAATGAAGCCCACCACGCGCACGGTGGACTCGGGCTTTACCAAGGCGGGCGGCAGCATAGCTAAGTTCTTTGACGCCGCCGTGGGCAGCAAGCTCGTCAAACTTGTCCGTCTGCGTTATCTGGACGATGCGCCGCTGTGCCTGGAGACTACCTATCTACCACCGAGCTTTGAAGCACTCATCAATCGCGATATCAACGGTTCGCTCTACGCGACGCTGCGTCAAGAATTCCATCGCGCGCCGGCACGGGGGCACAAGACCTTTGAGGTGTGCTATGCCTCGCAAAACGAGGCGTTTTTGCTCAACGTCGAGCGCGGGCAGGCGCTGATCCTGATCACCGACTACGTCTACGACACCGACGGCCGCCCGCTCCATGTCTCCAAGCGCATCCAGCGCACCGACCGTGCCAAATACACCGAGCCCATCGGCTAACCTGCCAAAATAAACCTGTCCCTAAATGGTAGGTTTGGGGAGATCGGGGAACCAGGTTGGCTTGGGTTGGTTGGGCGTGCGCTCGGCTAGGACCAACTCCATCCAACACATGTCGTACCAGCGGCCGAACTTTTGGGCGCAGCGGTCAAAGGCGCCCACCAGGCGATATCCCATATGGGCATGGAAGTCCTGACTGTTGTGCGTCAGATACTCGTCGTCCTTGTCGTGCGGCACGGCGATGAGGGCGCACATGTTGGTGATGCCCATCGCAATCAGACATTGCTTGAGCGCATCGTGCAGCTTGCGGCCCAGCCCGCCGTGGCGCACGTCGCGCGCCAGGTAGATCGACGTCTCGACCGACCAGTCGTAGGCCTCGCGGCTGTTGAGCGGACTCACATAGGCATAGCCTACCGGACGCCCGTCCAACTCCATCACCAGATACGGATAGCGCTTGAGCGTACGCTCGATGCGCCCGGCGAACTCCTCAACGCTCGGCACCTCGTATTCGCAGGTAATCGCCGTCTGGCGCACATACGGCTCATAGATGGCAAGCAACGCCGGCGCATCATCGGGCGTCGCCAGGCGAATCGTCGGCTCGGACATCTCGGTCATACAACCCTTCTCCCCAAAAGCAAAGGCCGCCCTGCGCCAAGCTCAGGCGCAGGGCGGCCCCTTGTCATTACATCAGGCTACAGGACAGCCGCCAACGCGTCGATATCCTCCTGCGTCGTGGCCCAGCTGGTGCAAAAACGCACCACCGTGTGGGTCTCGTCGTACTTTTCCCAGTACTCGATCGCCGCATGCTCGCGAATGCGGGCCATAACCTCGTTGGGCAGAATCACGAACTGCTGGTTGGTCGGCGTCTCCAAGAAGAACTGGTAGCCGCGCTCGTGTAGCACACGACGAAGTGCCTGCGCGGTTTCGATCGCCTGTCGACCAATCTCAAAATACAGGCCATCGGTAAAGAGCGCCTCAAACTGGACGCCCGTCAGGCGGCCCTTGGCGAGCAGTGCGCCATGCTGCTTAATGCGCGGAATGGGATGCGCCGGAGCGTGCATGCCACAAAACACCACGGCCTCGCCGCAGAGCGCGCCGCACTTGGTGCCGCCGATGTAGAACACGTCGCACAGCTGCGCCAGCTCGGGCAGGGTAATGTCGCACTCATCGGCCGCCAGCGCATAGGCCAGGCGGGCGCCATCCACAAACAGCGGAATCTCACGCTTCTGGCACACCGCATGAATCGCCGCGAGCTCGGCCTTGGAATACAGCGTGCCGTACTCGGTCGACAGGCTCACGTACACGGCGCCCGGGAACACCGTGTGCTCGTAGCTCTCGTTTTCGTAGAACACCTGGATATAGTTCTCGAGGTCCTCGGCGTGCATCTTGCCCTCGTAGCCGGGGATGGTGAGCACCTTGTGGCCGCCAAACTCGATGGCGCCCGCCTCGTGACAGGCGACGTGGCCAGTCTCGGCGGCAACGACGCCCTCGTAGGGCGCAAGCAGCATGTCGATCACCGTCGCGTTGGCCTGCGTGCCGCCCACCAGAAAAAACACGTCGGCATCGGGGGCCTGACAGGCCTCGCGGATAAGCTGCTTGGCACGCTCGGTGTGCGCATCGGTACCGTAGCCGGGCTGCGGTTCCATGTTGGTGTCGACGAGCGCTTGCAGCACTGCCGGATGTGCACCGTGGGAATAGTCGTTGTTAAACGCGAGCATGGCAATCCTCTCTTACCGGGTATCGGTCAGATGATTCAAACTGAGCTATTGTACGCCGTTGGGATAGGCAATGCGCGCGGCAAGGCACTCAAGCGCCAGCACCAGGGCAAAGCCGCAGCTCACGTCACTCAAAAAATGCGCTCCGATCACGATACGGCCAAAGGCGACGAGCGCCGCGACCGCAGCCGCCGTCCAAAAGGCTACGCGGCGGCGCGACGGTTTTTCCTTAAAGGCCGCCGCGGGAAGCCCGGCGAGCATAAGACCGATCGCCGCGTGCGCCGTGTGTCCGCTCGCAAACGACTTGAAGCCGTCCTTAATCACGCCGGCGGCAATAAAGGCCCACTTGTCGGGGTTGCCGATCACCCACCACGGCTGAAAATTGAGCCCCGGCGTGACCTCGATCACGCGCATGCGCGGGCGCGACCACAGCGGCTTGACGATCACGTTGAGGATAATGGCCTGAGCAACCCACACGGCAAGCACCATCAACGCCCAGCGTGCGAGCTCGTCGGACTCGGTCGTGCGCGTGAGGCGATAGACGATAAGGTTGGCAGCGATGACCAGCACAAACGTCAGCACCAACTGAACAGCGATGAGTTTGCCGCCAACCTTCAGGGACGAGACGATCTCGTAGCCGACCAGGCCAACGTTGACGAGGATGCCGAGCACGGCGAGCCATTTGCTCCCCCTGGAGTCGGGACGCACCGCGCGCACGAGCATAACGCCCGCGACGCTTGTCGTCAGCTCGAACGGCAGCTCGCCGGCAGCCTCGATAAAGCGGCCGTACATGCTGCCGACGTTGAACAGCGCACTCGAGATCTGATAATCGAAGAAGCTGCCCACGCCCAGACAAAGGCACAGGACAACCGCGATAATGGCGACATCTTTCTTAAAGATGTATCCGAACATGCTTTCCTTTCGGTCGGTCGAAGGGCGGTCAGCCTGCAATGTAGGTGAGACGAAGATGGCTTTGTCCCGTAAATACCCTTACAGGTTGAGCATAAGTAAGCGAAAACGTTCCATTTGTGGCAAGGTGGCCCGAAGGAGGAGGGAAGCGTACTTGCGTACGCGACCGACGAGTGAGGGTCAGATTGCCCAAATGGGGCGTTTGCAGCGTCGACCCGTTAGTCGTCGTCGCTCGCGCCTAATTGTTGCAACAGCATGAGCGCCGCGGCCACCGGGCCGGTGCCGTCGTTGGCGTCGAGGCCGCGACCCAGGCCGCTGCCCGCGCCGGCGCCCGCCTTGTAGGGCACCGACAGCTTGCGGCTCTTGGGAAAGTTCACCGCACCGTAGCGAGTCTTAAGCTCAAAGGCCACCTTCTTGGGCACGTCGACGCCCAAAAACGTGATGCGACCGCCGCTGAGCGTGACGCTCTCGAGTCCCAGGCGCTCGCCGCGAATGCGGATGCGTGCGCGATTGAACAGGTTGAGCCCCGCCAACGGCAGCTCACCGTACGCAGCCTCGGTCTCTTCCTGCACCTCGTCGATGCTCTCCAGGTCCTCGGCCGCCGCGAGCTTACGGTACACGAGCACGCGCTGATCCACCGCCGGCAGGTACTCCTCGGACAAGAAGTAATCGGCCGGCAGGTTAATGCCCACGCTCGCCGCCTCCACGCCGGCATCGTCATCGCCACGCGCCTCGGCCACTGCCTGGCCCAGCATCTGCGTAAACAGGTCAAAGCCCACGCTCGACAGGTTGCCGTGCTGCTCGGCGCCCATAAGCGAGCCGGCGCCGCGGATCTCCAGGTCGCGCATGGCAATGCGCATGCCGCTGCCCAGGTCCTGGAACTCGGAAAGTGCAGTCAGGCGCGCCGTGGCCTCCTCGGTGAGCGGCAGCTCGCCCGGGAACATAAAGTACGCGTAGGCCTGCGTGGCAGAACGGCCCACACGGCCCTTGAGCTGGTAGAGCTGCGCCAGGCCCAGGCGCTGCGAGTCCTCGATGATGAGCGTGTTGGCGGTCGCGTTGTCGATGCCGCTCTCCACGATGGTCGTGGCGATGAGCACGTCGATCTTTTTGGTCGCGAACTCGATCATCACGTCTTCGACCTCGCGCGGGCTCATCTTGCCGTGCGCCACGCCCACGCGCGCCTCGGGCGCGGCCTCGTGTACGCGCGCCACGGCGTCGTCGATGGTCTTGACGCGGTTGGACACGTAATACACCTGACCGCCGCGGCCCACCTCCAGGCGAATCGCCGCACTCACCACGTCGGGGTCGTACTCCCCCACGTGCACGATCACGGGACGACGCCCGGTGGGCGGCGTGGTAATCAGGCTCATGTCGCGCACGCCGCTCGTGGCCATCTGCATGGTTCGCGGAATCGGCGTTGCCGAAAGCGTGAGCACGTCGATTTGCTCGCGCAGGTTTTTGAGCTGCTCCTTGTGCTGCACGCCAAAGCGCTGTTCCTCGTCGATGATCACCAAGCCCAGGTTCTTGGGGTTCACATCGGCCGAAAGCAGGCGGTGCGTGCCGATAAGCACGTCGATCGTGCCCTCGGCAAACGCCTTAAGCGCGCGCCTCTGCTGCGCCGGCGTGCGGAAGCGGCTGAGCACCTCGACCTCGAGGCCAAACGGGGCAAAGCGCTCAAAGAACGTCTCGTAGTGCTGCTGGGCCAGAATGGTCGTGGGGCAGAGCACCATGACCTGGCGGCCGGAGTCCACGCACTTAAACGCCGCGCGCAGGGCAACCTCGGTCTTGCCAAAGCCCACGTCGCCGCACAGCAGGCGGTCCATGGGCTTGGGCGCCTCCATGTCGGCCTTAATGTCGGCGATGGCCTCCAGCTGGTCGCGCGTCTCGTCGTAGGGGAAGCTCTCCTCCATCTCGATCTGCTCGGGTGTGTCGGGCGGACAGGCGACACCGGTAATCGACGAGCGGCGCGTATACAGGTCGACCAAGTCAAACGCCAGCTTTTTGGCGTTCTTGCGTGCCTTGTTGGTGGCACGCGTCCAGTCGGCGGTATTGAGCCTGGTCAGGCGCGGCTTGTCGCCGTCGGGGCCAACATAGCGTGTGATGCGGTCGACCTGCTCAAGCGGCACGTAGAGCTTGTCGCCGTCGGCATATTCCAGCAAAAAGTAGTCGCGCTCCTTGCCGCCCACTTCCTGGCGCGCGATCTCGCTAAAGAGTGCGATGCCGTGGGTAGCGTGCACCACGTAGTCGCCCGGCTTAAACGGGAACGTGATCTGCGTAATGTCCACCTTGCGGCGGCTGCGCGCGCGGTTGGCATCCATGCGGGCGTTGAGGTCGGCGATCGAGAACACGGCCAGGTTGGCATCGGGCACCACCACGCCCTGCGGCAGAGCGGCATCGACAAAGGTCACGCGTCCGCGCGAGATGGTGGGCACGGCGGCGCCGGCGGCAGCCTGGGCGGCACCCGCCTCGAGCGAGCGGGCGTTAAGCGCGTCGGCCTTGCGCTCGCGAATGGAAGCATGGGCCTCCTGGCGTGCGGCACGATCGGCAGAATCTGCCGCCGCCACGCGTACGCGCTCGCCAATGACGCCGGCGTTTTCGGGCGCTGCCGTCAGCGACTCCTCAAAGGTAATGCCCTCGTCGCCAAAGGTGAGCTCCATCGACTCGCGCGCACCGCGGTCGGGAATGGCAAACACGCAGGCATAGCGCTTGCCTACGACTTCCTGAATGCGCGTCATAAAGCGATTGTCCGAGCCCGCGATGGCCGGCTGCTCAATCTTGAGCTCCGCCGTCACCGCGCCGCCGGCGCGAATCAGGCTCACATAGTTCAGGCGCTGCTGAGCACCAAAATCGAGCTGCTGGGCACGTACATACAGACCATCCAGTCGGTCAATCCCCGCCTCGCCGGCACGCGCCTCGATATCCTCGTAGGCGCGCAGGCAGTCGTCGAACAGCGAGCGCGGCTCGGACAGAACCACGAGTGCCTTGCCGCTCACGTGCGCCAACGGGCTTACGGTCTGGCCGTACATCACCGGCAAAAAGCGGTCGAGCTCGGGCGTGACGATACGCGCATCCACCATCTCGAGCAGCGCCGCCAGCTTGCTATCGTCTTGGCTTGCGCGGTAGAGCGCCACGTGCATGTTGTGAACGGCATCATCGGTAAGCGCCAGCTCACGGCAGGGGAAGATCTCGATACTGTCCTCGTTGCCGATGGTTTGGCCCGTGGAGCTCACCATGCGGCGGATGCGGTCAATCTCGTCGCCAAAGAACTCGATGCGCACGGGCGCCTTTTCCTGTGCGGGGAACACCTCGACGGTGTCGCCGTGCACGCGGAACAGACCGGGCGCGTCGGCGGCGCCGGCATTGGTGTAGCCCATGCCCACCAGGCGCTGCGGCACCTCGTCAAAAGGAATCTCCTCGCCCACCGCAAAAGTGGTGGACTCCCAATAGTGACTCTCGACCGGCGGCACGCAGCGCAGCAGTGCACGGGCCGAGGCAACCATGATGCAGTTGTCCCCGCGCACGATGCGCCCCAGAGCCTCGCAGCGCTGCGCCACCACGGCGTCGTCGGGCACCTGCTCGCGCCACGGATAGTCCTTGCGCTCGGGGAAGCGGCACACGTGCGCCAGGCCCACGTAGGCGGCAAGGCTGCGCGCGGCGCGATCGGCCGCGTCCTCGCCGCTCACAATGTAGACTGTGGGGCGCGGACGGCGCGCAAACTGGGCTGCCGCCATAAGCGTGCGGCCCGACTGCGACACAGCCAGCGTCACGTCCTCGCCGGCATCGAGTCCGGCCTCGACGGTCTGCAAGGCCTCGGCAGTGTAGAGCTGCGCGGCTATACGGTGAATGAGCATGCTGTTCCTCCGGCATTGCAACGCCAAAAGCCCGCCGGGGCAAGCTCGGCGGGTCGTACGTCAAATACATTGTCTGTCATGGTAACGCATGGAGAGGACTCCGGCTCAAGGGCAAACCCAGCCCCGCAAAAAACGCCAGACGAAAATGCGTTCCGCCCTACCCCGCCACGCGCACGCTGGGACACAAATCCGCCAGCGGACACTCGTCGCACTTAGGCTTGCGGGCGTCGCAGACCTCGCGGCCAAAGGTGATCCACTGGTGGTTGACCGACTCCCAATACTCGTGCGGCAGAATCTTGAGCAGATCTTGCTCAGTCTTGAGCGGCTCTTTGGCATGCGTCTTGGGACTCAGCATCAGGCGGTGCGCGATGCGGTTGACGTGCGTATCGACCGCGATGCCCTCGACAATGCCAAACCCCACGTTGAGCACGATGTTCGCCGTTTTGCGCCCCACACCCGGCAGCTTGACGAGCTCCTTCATGTCGGCCGGTACCTCGCCGCCGTAATCGGTGACGATCATCTGCGCGGCCTCCACGGCGTGCTTGGCCTTGCTCTTATAAAAGCCGAGCGACTTAATGGTATCGGCCACATCGGCCACGCTCGCCCCCGCCATGGCCTCGGGCGTGGGCCACTGGGCAAACAGCTTCGGCGTCACCTTGTTGACCTGCGCGTCGGTCGTCTGCGCCGAGAGCAGTACCGCGATGAGCAGCCTAAAGGGATTCTCGTGATCCAAAAAACACTCGACCGGGCCATAGCGACGGTTGAGGCGCTCGCACACCTCAACGGCGCGCTCGCGTTTGGCGGCATTGGTCTCGCGTGGCATAACGACTCCTCGGCTCAGCGGCATAACAAATCTATGGGCACGATTGTCCCACGTATGGGGTCTTTACGCCTCCAAAAATGCGCCAGTCTGGCGGCCCCACAGGCTCGCATACTCGCCGCCCGCCTCGACAAGCTGCGCATGCGTACCGTCCTCGACAATCTCGCCGTCCGCCAGCACCACGATGCGGTCGAGCGCCGCCACGGTGGACAGGCGATGTGCCACCACGATGGAGGTGCGCCCGCGCATCAGGTTCTCGAGCGCCTCCTGCACCAGCGCCTCGGACTCGCTGTCCAGGGCAGACGTCGCCTCGTCGAGCACCAGAATCGGCGCGTCGGTCAGGATAGCGCGGGCGATGGCCACGCGCTGGCGTTGGCCGCCCGAAAGCTTAACGCCGCGCTCGCCCACCATGGTGTCAAAGCCACGGGGCAGGCGGTCGATAAACTCCAGGGCATTTGCCAGACGCGCGGCCTCGCGGATCTGCTCGTCGGTGGCATCGGGACGGCCGTAGGCGATATTCTCGCGAATGGAGCGATGGAACAGCAGCGCCTCCTGCGGCACGTAGGCAACCTGGCGGCGCAGGCTCTGCTGCGTGCAGCGCGAGACGTCTTGGCCGTCCACGAGCACGCGGCCGCCCTGTACGTCGTCCAGGCGCAGCAACAGCTTGGTGAGCGTCGTCTTGCCCGAGCCCGATTTGCCCACCAGGCCCACGCGCTGGCCCGCCGCCACATGGAGCGTCAGGTCGTCGAACACGCTCTCGCCCGCCGCGGCATCACGGTATGCAAAGCTCAGGTGCTCAAAATCAATCGCACCCTCGCCCACCTTGAGCTCGGGGGCATTCTCGTCGTCTGCCACCAGACGCGGCTCGTCCAGCACGCGCGTCATCTCGGCCGCATCGCCCAGCGCGCGGTTGATGCGTTGCATCATGGAGCTCACGTAGTTCAGACGCATGGTGAGGTTGTACGTATAGGTAAAGATCATGACGAGCGCGCCGGCCGAGATGCCAAACCACGCGTTGCCACCCGCGACGAACACACTCACCACGGCCATGGTGATGACGATAAGGCCCGAGGTCGTAAAGTTGCGCTGCATCATGGCGTGCATCGAAACCGTTTCAGCATCGCGCGCGGCGCGGTCGGCGGTATCGAACAGGTCGCGCTCAAAGTCCTCGCGCCCACAGGTCTTGACGGCCAGGATATTCGTGACCGCGTCGGACAGCACGCCCGACAGTTTGTTCTGAGCGGCGGACGTCGCGGCCGAAAGCGGCATGATGCGCTTGTACATAAGCCAGACAAACGCAATGTAGACGACCATGATGCCCACCAGGATCACGGTAAACGTCGGCACCACCGGAGCGAGCGCCGCCACCGTGCAGACAACCGAGGTGATGGTGGGAATGAGCGAATACACCGTCACGTCGACCAAGCCCGTGTAGCCACTCATAAAACGACTCGTCTGGCTCACAAGCGATCCGCCAAAGCGGCTGGTGTGAAATGTCATGGATTGATTGGAGAGCGTGTCAAAGCACAGGCGCGCCAGGTGATAGTTGCCCGCAATCTCGAGCTTGTAGACGGTGTAGTCCTGCAGCTTGGAGAGGATCTGGCCCACTAGGTTAACGAACACGAGCGCCAGAATATAGGGACCAAAGACCTCAAACACCTGGTCGCCCGCCACGGGGCCGGCCTGGACGCGGTCGACGATAAGGGCCATCACGTAGGTGTTGGCAAACGTGAGCAAAAAGATGTAGCCTGCCGACGAGAACACCGAGAGAAAGACGATCAGCGGCTGTGTGCGCGTGACGTCCCAAAAACGCTGTAGCGTGCGGCGCACGGTGGAGCGTTTGAGCGGACTGGTGTTTCTCTGAGACATGGGCTTCCTTTCGCGTCTGATAGGGCGAAACGCCATTGTTGCACACTAAAGCGCACTTCAGGCAAGCACGATGCGAAAAGCGCCCGCGCCGTGCTTGTGCAGGCACCCCGCCGTCAGATGCAGCTAGTCTTCGTCTTTTTGGTCTGCGAGCAAGCCTGCGGACTCCAAGCCCAAAATCTCGTCGGCCTCCCGCGCGTCTTCCAGCGCGTCGATATCCTTGAGCTTGCGCTCCATAACGTTGGTGCGCGTGGTGATGATGCCCTCGACCGTTTTACCCGCGGTCTCGATCTGCTGCTGGGCACGACGCAGCGCCGCCTGATAGCGCGGCAGCTCGGCCTTGACGGCAGAGAGCACACGCAGCACGTCGTCGGTGCGCTTTTGCAGCCTAAACGTCTGGTAGCTCATCTGCAGGCTGTTGAGGATGGCCGCCATGGTGCTGGGGCCGGCAACGTTAACGTGATAGTCGCGGCCCAGGGTCTCGATAAGCCCGGGGCGGCTGACGACCTCGGCGTACAGGCCCTCAAACGGCACGAACATAATGCCAAAATTGGTGGTCGCGGGCACGCTCAGGTACTTTTCGCAGATGTCCTTTGCCTCGCGTTTCACCATAGCATCGAGTGTCTTGCGCGCGGTGGCCACAGCTTCGGCATCACCCGACTCTTGCGCGTCGAGCAGATGCTCGTACGCGTCGCCCGGGAATTTGGAGTCGATCGGCAGCAGCACGGGATCGCCCTCGTCCACCGGCAGCTTGACGGCAAACTCAACGCGCTCCGAGGCGCCGGGCTTGGTGGCGACGTTTTCCAGATACTGGTCGGGCGTAAGGATGTCCGCCAGGATCGCACCCAGCTGTACCTCGCCCAAAATGCCGCGCGCTTTTACATTGCCCAGCACGCGCTTGAGGTCGCCTACGCCGGTGGCAATGGACTGCATATCGCCCAAACCCTTGTACACAGCCTCGAGCTGGTCGCTCACCTGCTTAAACGATGCGGACAGGCGATCGTTGAGCGTACGGGAGAGTTTCTCGTCCACCGTCGCGCGCATCTGATCGAGCTGCACGTTGTTGTCCTTGCGGATGGCGCTCAGCTGGGCATCGACCGTCTCGCGAACCTTGTCCAGGCGGTGCTCGATACCCTCGCGGTTGGCGCCAAGCTGTTGGGCTGTCTCGCGGCGCAGGTCATCCATACGGTCGCCGGCCTGCGAGAACTCACGCGCGATGGTCAGGTAGCGCTGCTGTTCTACGGCCGCATCGGTCGTCTGCTGCTGCGCGATGGCATTTGCCGTGCGGCGGGTTTCGGCCAAAGCGACGTTCAGGGTGTCGAGCGCATTGTTGGCCTGCTCGAGCGCAGCCAGCATCTTTGCCCCGCTATCGCCGCGCTCCTGCAGCTCGACGCGAAGGCCCTTGAGCTGCAGGGCACAAGCCACAGCAACCCCCACCGCCACCAAGGCGGTCACAACAAGCACGATATCAATAGCAGACATAGACTCCGCCCAACAAACTCAATCGATCATCAATCAAAACCGCGATCAATCTTACCCCGCCACACGCACCGGGCGTCACATGGCAATCGGACAAATGGATTTTGGGCCACAGGTACTAAAACGCTAACTCTCCCAGCCGGCGCGGATGGTTGCTACGACATCGCTTAGGCGCTGGCCGAGAACCGCCAAGTGCTCAAGCACCTCGCTGGGCGAGGCGCCGTTGAGAATGCACGTGAGGGCATATGAGGCCAAGAAGATTGCCGCGAGCCCCAACGGAATCAGCACGATCATCGCCAGCGTACGCAGGCGCTGGGCCCAGCGACGGCGACGCGCACGACGCTTGTCGAACGCAAGCTCCTGCGCATATGAATCTTGCTGTACGGAATAGGCTCCTGGGTCCACCTCATCCGCAGACGATACCGCGGGCGCGGCGTTTTGCACAGGAGGCTGGACGGCCGCCCCTTGCATTTGCATCTCCATAAGCCGTTGCTGCTGGCGCAACATGCGCTCGGCTTGTTGCCGCGGGGTCTCAAGAAACAGATCCATGTTGGCCTCCTCAATCGGAGCATTCGACGCTTACGCCCAGCATCACGCACCATCGCGGCCGCGGCAACGAAATCCGCGGCAATAGCCGCAAAGATTCTATAGTCAGAAAACTGTCGAAAACCTCAACAACTCCCCTACCAGCACTTTCTTTGAGCTTTTTTCGCCAGCAATCTTTTGGCCCTCCGCCCTTGTGCCAACCGACCAAAACCTAACCAAAAGCTTGACGAAAATTGTGAAGACAGGGACCCCACACAAAAACGTGCCGCCCCAAAAGGGGCGGCACACAAATTTCTAATCAGCTTTTCAGTAACGAGCACGCGACGACCCGAAGCGGGCCGGGAGGGCCGGACTACCTTCCCTCAACGCGACCCTGCGAAGCCGTGAGCGAGGAGGGAAGGTAGTCCGGCCCTCCCGGCCCAGCTCACGCTAGCACCACGCGCTAGTAGTTCACCACCTGTTCCTCAAAGTACGCCTTCGGGTGGTTGCACACCGGGCACACCTCGGGCGCCTCGGCACCAACATGCAGGTGCCCGCAGTTCAGGCACTTCCACACCTTTACGCCCTCGCGCTCAAACACCTCGCCCGACTCAATGCGCTCGACGAGCTTGTTGTAGCGCTCCTCGTGAGCCTTCTCGACAGCGGCGACACCACGGAACTTCTCGGCGATCTCGGCAAAGCCCTCCTCCTCGGCGGTCTTGGCAAACTCGTCATACATCGTGGTCCACTCGTAGTTCTCGCCCGCGGCGGCGTCGCGCAGGTTGTCCAGAGTGCCCGGAACGGCGCCGTCGTGCAGGTACTTAAACCACAGCTTGGCATGCTCGGACTCGTTGCCCGCCGTCTCGGCAAAGATGTTCGAGATCTGAACGTAGCCGTCCTTTTTGGCCTTGGATGCATAGTAGCGATACTTGGTGTGTGCCTGGGACTCACCGGCAAAAGCGGTCTCGAGGTTCTTCTTGGTCTGAGAGTTCTCAAAATCCATAGGTGTACTTCCCTTCAACACGTGCCGCCCATAGGCTTTGAGCGGCCCTGTCTTTAGGATGCCCCCATGCCGAGAATTTAAACCTTATAATCCTGTTCTTCAGATTCGAGCGAGCTATACACTCAGCCAACGATCGCCCTCGGAGCGGCAAAAGCCCTCGCACTCCAGATCGGCAAGGATGCTTGCGACCAGCTCGCGCTCGACCGGCTCTCGGCCGGCTGCCGTCTCCATCTCGTTAACGCCTGCAACAGCTTCATCAAGCGTAATACCTGCCGGCTGCCCATCGCGCGCTGCCAGCAGCATGCGCACAATGTGGGCGCGCTTTTGGCGGCGCGAGCCCTCAAACTTGGACTGACGACTATAGCCCGCCGACCGCCTGGACGGATTGGGCAGCGTCTTTTTAAGATACGCGCCGTAATCCAGCAACGCGTAATACCACGCGCGCGGCGTGTCGGCATCGTCTTGAGGCGCGGCAAAGGGCGCAATCTCATCCGCCGCCGCACCGGGGGCCGCCGGACAGGCAGCTTGAATCAGCGGCACCAGCTCGCGATCGGGAACGGCCGGCACATCGGGAAAGAAATGATGCAAAAAGACCGTGCGCACGTTGGTCTCCAGATACACGCCCGGAAGATCGAATGCAAACGAACGGATGCCCTGCGCCGTTGCCGGGCCAATGCCGGGCAACGCGACCAGATCGTGCATCTCACGCGGAAACTCCCCATCCCAGTCCTCCACAACGCACTGTGCAGCCCTGTGAAGCGCCAGGGCGCGGCGATTGTAGCCCATCCCCTGCCACGCATCCAAGACATCGGAAGGGGCGGCCTGAGCAAGCGCCCGGACAGTCGGAAAGCGATCGAGCCACGCCGGCATGCGCGTCTCCACGCGCGGCACCTGCGTCTGCTGCAGCATGACCTCGGAAAGCCAGATGATATACGGGTCGCGCGTGCGGCGCCACGGAAGGTCGCGATAACGCAGGACCCCTTCCGAACGAATCATCGAACGAAAGGGGTCCTGAATCATGACAATGCTCCTTATGCGGCGCTATTCCTCCCGGCAAGCATACGCGCAGGCGGCGTACTCGGGAAACGCATCGCGGTCGGCGAACTTGGGATCGACAGCCGGAAACTGGCGATGGGCGACGATATCGCCGAGCGAAACGGAATCGAGATAGTCGCGCATCAGCGCCTGGGCTCCGGCCCACAGGGGATGATAGCAGCACGTGCCCATGCGCGCACAGTCGCCATCGGGCGCGGTGCAATCGTTCATAACCATGGGGCCCTGAACGGCCTCTACGACCTGACGGATCGTGACATCGTCGGGGCTCACCTTAAGGCGCATGCCGCCATGAACACCACGCAGGCTCTCCACAATGCCGGCCTGAACCAAGCCGTGCTGAATCGAACGGGCAAACGAATACGGAACATTGACCTCTTCGGCAGCAGTGCGAACAGAAAGCAACCGCTCCGGCTCCTCGGCAAGCATCGCAAGCATGCGAAGGGCATAATCAGTCTTCCTCGATATGTCCATGTTTCCCCTTTCAAGGAATACGAACAGCTCGAACGAGCTCCGGGGCCGAGCTTGTGTCGAGACGCCAAATGACCGCCTGAACAACCAAATTATAAAATGGGTGTTCACTGAATGCCGCACTTGAAGACTAGCTGAGTCAGGTACGGCCTAAAGTGCAATTTAGTATAACCGAACCCCCTGCTTCATTGAACAGATGTTGCGCAACAAACCCCCTGTTTGAACACATATATCAGTAGAGGCCGGCTCGCTCGTTGCGAATGCGGTGATTTGGATAAAGAGGCATATAAGATCGAGGGCCTATTAAACGCAAAAAGCCACGTCCGAAGACGTGGCTTTAATTGCGTTGGCGGGAAGTACGGGGCTCGAACCCGCGACCTCCGACGTGACAGGCCGGCGCTCTAACCAAACTGAGCTAACTCCCCAGGCAGTCGTTCGCGTTTGTTTCCGCTCGCGTGCGCTGCGGGGATTAGTATACACAGAAGTCTGTCCGCCGCGCAACAACTTTTTTGAAAAAGTTTTTCGGTCCCTCCGGGAGGGTCTCCGGGGCCGGCTGGCGCGGGTTGAGTTTGCTGCTCTACAGTCCTGCGCAAGACGGAAAGCACATTAAGTGCTTTCCTTTGCGTGCGGAACTCGCGACAAACTCAACCCGCGCCAGCCGGCCCCGGAGACCCTCCCTGCCGTCACTTGCTTCAAAGACTTTGTTCCTCGCCGCTTCCGCGGCTCGAGGTCCCCGTTCTCCTCGGCGAGGTTGTCTAAGATTGTTGTTGAACTTCGGCCTTTGGCTCAAAGAAAAACGGGAGATGCGATCTGCATCCCCCGTTTTTGTTGCACCTACTCTAGGTCAATAAATTTGATGCTCAGAATCTTGCCGTCCTTGACGAGCATTCTGGCCATGGTGGGGCCTCGGGTGCCTCTTGGATAGCTGGCGCTGCCTGGGTTGAGGACCAAGCAGCGGCCCACTTGGGCTTCTTTGGTTACGTGGGTGTGGCCGTTGATGGCTACGTCTACAGATCCCACCGGGAGGTCTTCACGGTAGTGGGCTACGGCAAACTTGAGGCCTTCGTAGGTAAAGAGTGCCAAGCGGTCCACATCGGGGCCGTAGTCGCGGCAGTAATCGTTATTGCCCAGCACCGCTCGCACGGGGGCGATGGTGCGCAGGTGCTCGTAATCCATCTCCGACGTAAGGTCACCGGCGTGGATAATCAGATCCGCACCCTTAAGCTCGTCCAAGAGCGCAGGCGAAAGATAGCCGTGGGTGTCCGAGATAATGTCGATACGCTTGGCGCTTGCACTGTTCATGGGATCCCTTCCGCAAAAAGATTTGGTGCATTCATGCAAAAAGCCCCACGGCTCCGCAGACGATTTTGGTCTACAGGGCTGCGGGGCCGGTGTACTAGAGGCTCAGGGCCTTTTTGAGCGGTACGACGCGACGGCGCGAAACCGGTACGCGTTCGTCGACGCCCGTAATGCCCAGCTGGATAGCGCCCGAGGGAACCGTCTCGACGTCGGTGACACACGCCAAGTTGACGATATAGCGGCGGTGAACGCGGAAGAAGCCAAAGTCGCAGAGCTTGGCCTCGAACTGTGCCAGCGAGGTCGTGGACAAAAAGCGGTCATCGACCGTATAAATACAGGAGTAATCGTCCTTGGCCATAATAAAGCGAATGTCGTCCACGGGGATGAGGACCTTGCGGCCGCCCTTTTCCACCGGGATGCGCTCGATGGTCACCTTGCTGTCCATGACAGGCTTGGCGCGTTGCATAACCTTATCGATCGCTCGATCCAGGCGAGCCTCCTCGACCGGCTTCATCAGATAGTCGACGGCATCCACATCAAACGCCTCGACCGCATGATCGCTGTACGCGGTTACGAATACGATCGCCGGCGGATTCTTGAGCTTATGCAGTGCCTCGGCAAGTTGCAGACCCGAAGCGCCAGGCATCGAGATATCGAGGAACACAACATCGACGCGGCTCTCCATAAGCATCTCGATAGCGGAGCGAACGCTCGACGCTTCTGTGATCGTGCCGATCTTGCCCGTCTGCTCGAGCAAGAAGCGAAGTTCCGAACGGGCCGGGGCCTCATCATCCACAATCATCGCACGCAGCATAGGGATAAAACCTTTCGTCAACTAACTACGTCGGGCATCCGCCAACTAGCGTTAAACCCGCAACCTATCATTCTACTCTTGAATGTCGAAGAGGCTCTCCGACAAATCGAGATGCAGGAGCACTTTAGTGCCCTTGCCCGGGGCCGATTCGACGCGCGTATAGGAGTGCGGTCCATAAAAGCGATGGATGCGCTCCGAAATATTGTGCATGGCCACACCGGCGCCGCCGCCCTGCGGGGAGCTGGCGTCGGGACGGGCGGAGCGTTCGTCAAACAGTCTGGCAGCGGTGCCTTCGTCCATGCCCACGCCGTTATCGGCGACCACAATCAAAATCGCATCTTCGCCATCCCTGTGGACCGACACGTCGATCCTCAGTGCATCGTCGTCGCCCATACCGTGGCGCACGGCATTCTCGACGATTGGCTGAATTACAAATGCCGGCACCAGCGTGTCCTCGACGTCCTCGGACACGTCGAAGGTCGCCAGCACGCGATCCTCGCCAAAGCGCGCCTTCTCAAACGTCAGGTAGCGCTTGGTCTGCGCGACCTCGCGCGACACGGGAATGAGCGAGCCCGAATTGTCGAGTGTAGCGCGATAGAACGAGGAGAACTCGCGCAGCAGCTCGCGGGCGCGCAGCGGATCGGTACGCGTAAACGACGCGATGGTGTTGAGCGTGTTGAACAGAAAATGCGGGTTGATCTGCGCCTGCAGGGCACGCACCTCGGCACGGGCCGTGAGCTCCTTTTGCACCTCGAGCTCGTGGATGGCGAGCTGCGTGGACAGGATCTCGGCAAAACCCGAGGCAAGCGCGTACTGAGTGCGGTCGACGGCACGCGGGGTCTTGTAGTAGAACTTGAGCGTACCGACGGTGCGGTCGCCCACCTTGATAGGAGCGATGATACCGGCAGGAACATAGTTGTGCGAGCCATCCGAACCCACCACGTCCACCACACGGTTGAACGACTGGACGATACCGTGCTCGATGACGTAGCGCGTGGCAAGTGTGTGGATGGGCGAATCGGGCAGCAGCTTTTCCTCAAACTCGCCCGCGCAGGCCAGCACGTTGCTCTCGTCGGTGATGGCAACCGTCATGGCACGCGTCTCGGGCAAAATGCGCTGGCACACCAGACGCGCCGACTCCTGCGTCAGACCGCCTTTGATGTCCTCGAGCATGGCAGAGGCCACCGAGAGCGTCTCTTCGGTGTACTGCGAACGCACCGAATCGGGATTGAGCGTCAAATAGATAAAAATGCACAGAAAGATGCACAGCAGTGCGCAGGCGACCACGGTCGCGATCGGCTCGATTCCAGTCGCCAGGGCAAAAATAAAGTACACCAGCACGCAAATGGCGCAGACAACGGCAATCACGCGAAAGATTGATATTGAATTATCGCGCTGGGCGCGGCGGTCGATCATTCAGTCCCCTCCAGGATGCTGGTCAGTTGTGCGTCGCGCCAGAGCCCGTCCATGATCTTGGGCCAGAAGCTCTGGAAACGCAGGTAGCTTGCGGCGTTTTGGCGCGCGTAGGTCTTGGCCTCGTCAATACCGTGACGCCAAATGCGCAGGTATCCCTCGTGCTCGCGGGTAAACATGCTGCGGACCATGGCGGTCTTGCGCACGCGGTCGTCGAGCTCGCGCGAAATCCACGGGCCCGGATAGGGCATGAGTGACGCGGCCGTGACGGGAACGAGCTCCTGCTGGTGCGCGGCAAATGTCAGCTTGGCACGCTCGTAGTACCAACGGTACACGTCCTGCATAAAGCGCGGCGAGCGCTTCTCGGACTCGGGCGGCAGGTGACGAACGACCCACTCGTTGTCAAACCACACGTCGTAGCCAAACATGCGCATGTTAAAGAGGTAATCTAGGTCCTCGCCTCGGGTGATAAACGGGTCAAACGCCACACGGGTAAAGGCGCGGGCATGAAGCGCCACAAGGCCGCCGCACACGTAGTTTGAACGAGAGATACGGGTGCCCGAGAGCGCCTTTTTCATCCAGCGATTAAACTCGATGCGTTTGGTCCACCAACGATGGCAAATGCCCACCTTGTCTGTGGGCGCCAACGGCGATCCGTCTCGATCGTAAAAGTAACCGCTCTTAACCAAAATCGGCAGGCCTTGACGCGTCTGCTGGCCCAGTGCATAGGTCGCGCGCTTCATAAAGTCGGCATCGATAACGGTCTCGTCGTCATCCAAAAAGACAACGGCATCGTGGCCGAGCACCGCAGCGCAGGCAAGCCCCATATTGCGAATGGCGCCGTATCCGCGCAGACTCACGCACTCGCCCGAGCCCTTGGGAGCAATCTGCGCCACACGGTCGGCGATACGCGATGCCTGGGTGTTGGTAACCACGGTGACCTTGAGCGTAGGGTGCGCGTCGACGATTTCGTGGACACGCTTCGACACATCAGCCGTGGCCGAGATGGGACAGACCACCAAAAGGATAATCCTCGGAATGTCGCGCACCTGCTCGAGCGAGGCCAGGCAGCGGTCGAGCTCGGGATTGGTGGCGTTGAGCTTCGTCGAGTGGTCATAGACGCCGGGAGCGTTTGCATGGGCCTCGTCGTCTGCCCAATATGTTGGAATCACAACCGTGGCGTTCATGCCTTCCCTCCCTGCAACACAAAAACGGGGCGCCGCCAAACACAGGCGACGCCCCGCGACCTAGCTGATTCCATCATACCCACTTGGGCAAATCATTGCTCGCAAGTCGCAATGTTTATTGCGGATAACCCCAAAAGAGTACCGCGGACAGGCCCAATAGCCGCTCGCTCCTATGCGGTCTGCTCTGCCGCCTGAGTCATGCGGGACAGACGAACCAGCAGCATAAAGCCAACGATCAGCAGCACGCCAATGGAAAGGACGCCCAGCGACGGGTTGCCGGTCAGCGAGGTGACGACCGACACCAGGAAGGTGCCCATGACGCTTGCATAACGACCAAAGATGTCAAAGAAGCCGTAGTACTCGTTGGACTTTTCCTTGGGGATAATGCGGCCAAAGTAGCTACGGCTGAGCGCTTGCACGCCGCCTTGGAACAGGCCGACCATAATGGCAAGCACCCAAAATTCGAAGGCGGTCTTTAGGAAGAATGCGGCGAACAGCACAATGCCCATGTAGGCGGCGACGGCCACCAGGATCATGTTGAGCGTGCCCACGCGTCCGGCGAGCTTGCCGTAGATGATAGCAGACGGAAAGGCCACAAACTGCGTAACGAGCAGCGCCAGCACCAGCTGGGTCGAGTCGATGCCTAAAGCCGAGCCGTAGCTGGTAGCCATGGAAATGACCGTGTGGACGCCATCGATATAGAAGAAGAACGCGATCATGTAGACCAGCACGGTCTTGTTGTGGGCGATCTCGCGCATGGTGTGTCCGACCTCGGAGAACACACCGCCCACGATGTGGCCGATGGTGTCCTCGGGACCGCGCTCGCGACCGTACTTTTGCTTATAGGTGCGAATGAGCGGCAGGGTAAAGATGAGCCACCAGGCACCAGTGATGATAAACGACAGACGCGTTGCCAGCATGGTGGGGACGCCAAGAGCGGGGCCACCCATGATGAGCGCCAGGCAGATGATGAACGGCACGGTGGAACCGATGTAGCCCCAGGCATAGCCCGAGCTGGACACGGCGTCCATGCGCTCGTCGGTGGTAATGTCGGGCAGCATGGCGTCGTAGAACGTCATAGAAGAGTTAAGGCCGATGGTGCACAGCACGTACACGGTCAAAAATGCCATGGCGGACATTGGGATAGCCTGCGCCAGGCAAAGAACCAGGCCCGTGAGGAAGAAGCCCAAGAAGAACTTGATTTTGTTGCCGGCGTAATCGGCAAGCGCGCCCAGAATGGGCATGAGCATGGCAATGACCAGCGAAGCGATCGTCTGAGCGTTGCCCCAAGCGACCACCAGATCTGCCGAGGAAGCACCAGTATTGATGGCGTTAAAGTAGATGGGCACCACCGAGGTATTGAGCAACACGAGGGCCGAATTGCCCACATCGTACATAACCCAGTTACGCTCGAGCTTGGTGTATTTCATGGACAGGGCCCCTTCGTATTCGCCCGATATGCAGTTAGTTCATCGTACCCCAATTGCACAGAAGCGCTGGTAAGGATTCGGCAAAGGGGCACGCACGGGTCCTACTCCTCGCGGTCGAACTCCTCGTCGGCGTCGAGTACGCGACCGCTATAGTTGATATGGCCGGTCACGGCATCCATGTCACCAGTCTCGATAAAGCGGGCGACGGTGAGCTCGTAATCGAGCAGCGCGCGGTCAAAGACCTCGGGGAAGCTCTCGGTCGAGACCTCATCGGTAAAGGGGTTCTTCCATGTCAGGTGGCCCAGGTTACCGGTGCGCTCGGGCAGTTCCGTCGTCACGCGATGAGCAAGGCCGTCGAGCAGCGAGTAGTCGTGCACCAAGCCCTCAACCAGGGCAATCGCGCGCGTCTTTACCGAGCCGGCAGGCTCAATGGTGCGATAGAGCATCTGCATGTCCGAGACGGCGCCGGCGTACTCCCCCGCCGGGATGTCGATGCCGTACACGAGCCCGGCAACGTAGCTCATCAGCACACCGGCCACGCGATTGATGCGGTCGGTAGTGACGATCTCGCCCGCCGGCGGATAATCCTCGACCGTGGCACCGTCGCGCTTGAGCTGTAGCATCAGCACGTCCAGGTCACTTTCGAGCACGGCATGTACCTGGCTGCCCGAAGCCTCGAGCTCGGGATCGGATTCGACAATGCCAAACTGCTGCTCGTAGACAAAGGGGTGGGCATTGCGGTCGAGCACATAGTGCGACAGCAGGCCCAACGCAAAGGCACGACCTAGATTGGCATCGCGCGGCTGCAGGTGTGACACGCCGTCGCGCAGGCACGAGAACTGGCGCGACATGCGCGAGCGGTGCATGACCTGGGCAAGCAGCATGCAGTCGGAAATGCGCGGCGTGAGTATGTGGAAGAAAAACGGGTCGGGGCCCTGGTTGCCCAGGATAAAGGCGATGCGCTCCTCGTCGGACGTAATAACGCCCTGCGGAAGACGGTCGATGCTTTCCTCGCCAAACAGATGATGCGTAATGAGCGCGGGCATAATGATCCTTTCGATTTCATTCGATGTCACCCATTATGCCCACCGCACGGTCATGCCAAACCTGCGGTGGTAAACGATGGCATGCAGACCGCCTACGCAAGCCCCAGGTGCGCTTTAACCTCGGCAGCACGACGACGGGACACGGGCACCGTCGAGGTTACGCGATCGAGCCTGAGCTCCATAAGACCCGTAGAGCCGATCTCGACATTGTGCACGTCTTCCAAATTGACCAGATAGCTGCGGTGGACACGGATAAACCCCTCGGAGGCCAGGCGCCGCTCGAGCGAGGAAATCGACTCATTGATCAGGTATGTCCCCTCGGCGCAGACGGCGTTGCAAAAATCGGCGCGCGCCTCAAAGTAGCAGACATCCGCCACGGGAATGAACACCCTTTTGCCCCCACGATCAACCGTCAGGCGCAAAGGCTGGCGCGGAGCATGAACGACACGGCGAGCGCCCAGGGCAGCCTCGATCTTGTCGAGTGCCTTTGACAAGCGGGCATCCTCGACCGGTTTGACAATGTAATCGACAGCATCGAGGTTATAGGCATCAGCCGCATACTCGGCAAATGCCGTAACAAACACCACGACCGGCGGCGTCTTTAGGTTCTGCAGCGTCTCGGCAAGCTCAATTCCCGAGCGGCCGGGCATGGTAATGTCTAAAAACAGCACGTCGGGCTTGTTCGTCAGAATCGACTCCACGGCTTCGGTGACATTGCCCGCCTCGGCAATCTGACCCACACGCGCATCCTTTTCCAACAGATAGCGTAGCTCGGCCCTAATGGGAGGCTCGTCATCAACCACCAAGATGTTCCAGCCTTCGGACATATGCGCTTCCCCTCTTTTTCTCTCAATCCAACCGCGTGCTACACCGTTAGCGGCGCCGGCTCATGCGGCTCGCCGTTCAACTCTACGATGACCTGTGTTCCCACGCCCTCCTGGGACTTCACGCGCATGCCAGAATCTTCTCCGTAAAAGAAATGGATGCGCTGAAGCACGTTGAAGAGCGCCAGGCCGCAACCTCGTTTGATGGAGCCGTCGGCGGTAATGCTCTCGGGCTCCTCTCGGCGATGCTGCTCAAACAGATGCGCGCAGACTTCTTCGCCCATACCGATGCCGTCATCTTCGACGATGATCTCCAAGCCGTCATCGGTCTCAAAAGCCCTAACACGAATAGAAAGCGGCTCGGTCTCGCGCTGCGCATGCTTGATGCAGTTTTCGAGCAGCGGCTGCAAGATAAACGGCGGCACCAGGCTGTCGCGCACCTCAAAGTCGATGTCGACCGAAACGCGCAGACGGCCGTCGCCATACCGGGCCTGCATAAGATTGATATAACGAGTGCCCTGTTCCACCTCGTGCTCGAGCGTGGTGAGCGTATCGGAATCAGAAAGCGTCTGACGATAGTAGTTGGAAAAGTCGATCAGCAGCGATCGTGCCTTGTCGGGCTCGGTTCGAACGAGCGACACGATCGTGCTAATGGTATTGAATAGAAAATGCGGATCGACCTGCGACTGCAGGGCGCGAAGCTCAACGCGGGCCGTGAGCTCGTCCTGGCGCTCGAGCTCAAAGCTGGCGAGCTGCGTGGAAATGAGGTCGGCAAAACCCGAGGCAAGGGCCGTCTGGCGCATATCGATGCTGCTCAGGCGGGGGTAATACAGCTCGAGTGTGCCCACGCAATGCCCACGCACGGTAAGCGGCGCGACAATGCCGGCGCGCAGGCGGGGAAAATAGCCGCCCGTCTCATTGGAGGCGTCACGCGAAAACGCGCTCTGCTCGCCCGTCTCAATCACGTTAAGTGTGGTCTTGAGCACGACCGGGGTGCCGGCAGGGCACTTTGCCGAGTCCTCGCCCCAGCTTGCCAGCACCTGCTTGCCGTCGGTAAAGCAGATGGCAGAAGCAATGGTCTCGGACAGGATGATTTTAGAGGCGCCCAGGGCCGCTTCGGGCGTAAGGCCGCGCGACGTGTAGGCGAATATTTTTGATGCGATAGCGAGCGTACGGTCGGTTGCGCTCGATGTGAGGTCGTCGGGGACCACAAAGACATATGAGAAGAAGAAGCACAGCATGACCAGGCCGGCAATAACGACAACGCCCGGAACGGGATTGGGATTATCGGTTAAATCCCAGATAAGCAGCAGGATAAGCGCCGGAACGACAATACCGAGCAGGATGGCCTGAACCACGTGCTGAGCCGTACGAAAGACCTTGGTAGAGTTGTAGCTCTTGCCCAGAATCAGCCTGTTTAAATCCACCGTCATCCCCTCTTGTCCATAGCACCCATAGCAACAAAGAGGGCCGCAAGCGACCCTCTCCATTGCATTATGCAATCAAAAACTGTGTTTTACATCCAGCCATCGACAAACGGTATCTTAGGCGCTGTATTTGTTGGCCTCGCCAAAGGTGCCAGCCTCGACAATCCAGCCGTCCTTCATGATGACGTCCATGTTGTCGGTGTTGAGCACGTGGATGTCGGCGGCGACGTCACCGTTGACGACCAGCAGGTCGGCGCACTTGCCGGCCTCGATAGAACCGGTCTCGTCCTCGATGTGGCACATCTTGGCACCGTTGAGGGTAGCGCAGGTGATGGTCTCGACCGGGGTGAAGCCGATCTTGTCGACGAACTCGTACATCTCCTCGATGGAGCAGGTGCCGTACGGGGTGACGAAGGAGAAGGAGTCGGAGCCGATCGTCATGACGACGCCGCGCTTCTTGGCCTCGCGCAGGCAGTCGTAGTTGCGCTGCAGCTCCTTCTCGACCAGGGTGCCCTCGTACTTGTCGTGCAGCTCGGGGACGTAGACGGGCGGATAGGTGGCGTACCAGGTGGGCAGGAAGGCGATCGTCGGAGTGAAGAAGGTGCCCTGCTCGGCCATGAGGTCCATGGTGCGCTCATCGATATCAAAGCCGTGAATCAGCTGCTCGCAGCCAAAGCGAACGGAATCGTAGGCAGCGGCGTGGTTGTTGTAGCAGTGGCTCCACACGGGGATACCGACCATCTTTGCCTCTTCGACCACGGCCTGGATCTCCTCGGAGCAATAGTGCTGGTCGCGACCGGAGTCCCAGCGCCAGATGCCGCCACCGGTAGCCCAGATCTTGATGGCATCGGGGTTCTCGCGCAGGCGACGACGGACGGCCTTGCGCAGATCCCAGGGACCATCGACCTGGTCGCCCCAGGGGTGGGATTCCTTGTTGAGCTCCTGGGTGCAGTGGTGGGAGTCACCGTGGCCGGCAACACGGCAGAAGCCCAGGCCGGTGGCCAGAACGCGCGGGCCCTTAAAGACGCCCTTGTCGATGCAGTCGCGAATCTGGATACCAAAGCGGCCGATCTCGCAGACGGTGGTGAGGCCGTGGGTGAGGCAGTCGTAGGCCTGCTTGACGGCGACGGCCTGCTTCTCGAGGAGCGGCTGCATGACCCAGTCGGTGTCATCGTCGGTCAGGTTGCCCGAGAAGTGCAGGTGGGTGTCGATCAGGCCGGGAAGGACGGTCTTGCCGGCGGCGTCGATAACCTCAACGCCCTCGGGAAGGTCCTGCATAGCACCGGCGTACTCGATCTTGCCGTTGTCGTCGACGAGAACGAGGGAGTTCTCGACCGGCTCGGCGCCGGTACCGTCGATGAGCTTACCGCCAACGATTGCATACTTAGTGGACATGGTTCCTCCTTATGGATCCATATAGTGGGCGAGGCCATGTTGGGTTAAGGCCTCACAAAGCTACCCAAGTGGCGCCGGGTTCGGTGCGCGGGAGAGAGGGTCCCGCGCACCCGATCCGCCCCGGCTAGGCGTTACTTTTTGCGGGAATTGGTGAAAGCCATGAGGGCCAGGCCAATAGCCAACCAGCCGATCACGATGCTCCACTCCACCATGTTGAGGGAGGCGGGAGAGAACGGGATCACGAGCAGGCCGATGATGATGGCGCAGGCGGCGATAGCGAGGCCGATGCCAAACTTGCCGCCGGGCACCTCGTAGGGACGAGGCAGGTCGGGCTCGGTGAAGCGCATGCGCAGGCAGGCGAGCGCGACCATGCCGCAGGAGAAGATGAAGGCGAGAGCCGACACGTTGGTCAGGGGGATGAGCATGTTCTTGCCCAGGAACGGACCGATGACGGTGATGACGCCCAGAACGACGCAGGCAAGCTTGGGAGCGCCGGACTTGGGGTCGACCTCGGCGAATTTCTCGGGCAGCTGGCCCTTGCGGCCCATGGCGAGCATGATACGGCTCGTGGCGCCGTAGAAGGAGTTCATCGGGCCCATGGGTCCAAGCGTGGCGATGACGAGCATGGCCAGGTACAGAAGCATGTTGATGCCCTTGAGGCAGGCAAGCGCGGGAACCGGGCTCTTAACAAACTCATGCCAGTCGAGGATGGTGCCGAACGAGTAGATGCAGACCATGTAGAAGCCGCCGGCGGCCAGCAGGGCCAGGGAGATGATCTTGCCGAATTTGTTCCAGTTGAGGCCCTCGGCTGCTTCCTCAGCCTGCTGAGGAATGGTGTCGAAACCGGCGTAGAAGAACGGGGTCAGAACCAGGACCGACACGATGCCGGCGAACAGGCTGGTGCTCTCGGTAGCGGCCTTACCGCCGCCAGCGCCGGCGACCTGGGAGAACACGGGCATGGCGTTGTCCGGCGAGCCGGTGAACAGCGATACGCCCATGGCGAGCAGCATGCCGCAGAGCAGGGCCTTGGTCAGGAAGGCCTGAAGCTTGGCGGCCGAGCTGGCACCGCGGAAGTTGAGGAAGATAACGTAGACTGCAAAGCCGAGCGCAATCAGCGTCGGGAACAGATAAACGTCAGCGCCCAGGATGGTGTAGAGCTTGACGGCGCGCAGCCACTCAAGACCGGGCAGACTACCGAACATCTCGGACACGAGGGTCGAGATGGCGATGGCCTCCCACGGGCACAGGATGCCGTTGCCCAGGGCCAGGAGCCAACCGGTGATGTAGCTCAGCGTACGGCCAAAGCTACGATCGACATACTCGACAATGCCACCCGAGATGGGGATAGCAGCCGTGAGCTCACCGAAAACAGCTCCGACGGGCACGAGGAAGATTGCACCCAAGAGGAATGCGATCATAGCGGGAACGGGACCGCCGCCCACGACCATCCAGTCGCCGACCTGCAGAACCCAACCGGTACCGATGATGGCGCCGAAACCGATGGTGAAGAAGTTCCAGAGCGAAAGCGTTTTCTTCATGCCGCCGTCACCCTCGACTGCAACTTCTGCGTTCTTGTCCGCCATTGTTCCCCTCCTTTCCTTTTTGACGCCCCTTGGCGTCACCCCTTGCGCGATCCGTTTTGCCGCGCGCTTTTATTTCGTGGCTTTAAGATACGGCCTTGGCACAGCAACGCCGCTTGTGGCTCGACCGAAGGCAGAACTGCAAAACGAGCGGCGCCGTTTTTGGGACGAACGGCACAGTTTGCAGCTCATTGTTGCCGCCCGCCCGACGGGCGTACGCTCATCGGACGCATATAGAGATGTTTTTGAGGCCGTGTGTTTTGCGCCTTTCGTACCGTTTACCGAGCTTTTGACGCGCAGACCCCTTTGTTGCACATCTTTTTTGTAGGATAGACAGGTTATACATGAGACAAGGCGGTACGAATGGCATACGGATACAACGACGGTGATCAACGGCGACAAAGTGTTCGCCTTGCTGGCCGTACCACGCCGACGCCCAGAAGGGCCACGAGCAGCAATCTGCAACGCCCTCAAGAGCAACCCAGACCTTCGTCTCGGCAGCAGACAAGCAGAACACGGCAGAGTGGCCGTCCGAGCACGGCCACAAGCGCGCAGCAAGATAGCCGCTTGGGCGCGCGCACTCGACAGCGTCAGGCCGAGGTTCCGCAACTGCGCCGCAATGGCGCACGTCAGCCCGGCATCCATATCAACTGCTTCTTTTCGCATCCCCAAGGCGGACGCGACGGCAAGCCTTACCGCTCGACATCGTACGTGAATGCCCCCGCCCTGTCAGCTCGTCGACTTCACCTCGCACTGTGCTCTATCCTCACCTGTCTGGTCTTTGTGCTTATGAGCTCCTGTATGTCCCACGGCTCGGCCGGCCTCGATCCAACCGCCGAGGATAAGCTGCTCAAGGCTCCGGTCGCGCCCGGCTACTCGTTTGCGTTTTCGACCCCGCGTTCGCAGTGGCAAGCCGGCACCATGCCCCATATCTATCAGATCGACCCGGCATGGTCGGAGCTGCCCTACGCCGGCGGTACCATCCGCCAAAATGCCTGCGGCCCTACCTGCCTTACCATGGTCTACATCTATAAGACCGGCCATACCGATATGACACCGGTCGATATGTGCGCTCTTTCCGAGGCGGGCAACTATGCGCCCACCGGTGCCACCGAGTGGTCGTTTATGACAAGCGGCGCATGGCAGCTGGGCCTTAACGGAACTGAACTCCATATCGATCGTAGCTCTATCACCCAGGCGCTGCGCTCGGGTGCGCCCATCATCGCATCGGTTCGTCCCGGCACTTTTACCAACGTTGGACACTATATCGTGCTCTGGGGAATCGACGGCGCCGATCAAGTGGGAGTCTACGACCCCAACTCGCAAAGCCGCAGCGCTCGCCGCTGGGGCGTCGTAGAAGTCCTCAACGAAATCGAAGCCATGTGGGCCTACTACTAGTCATTTAAGTCCCCAATGACTAGGTGAATAGCAAAAGCCCCGCAGTCGGAGCGGACTGCGGGGCTCATGAAGAGAGGCTAGTTTGTGGGCGCTTTGCCTGGCGCCCACGAGAGATGCAACAGAGTAGAGGTTACTCGTGGATGCGGGTACCGGAGAGGCCGGCCATGGTCTCGGCGGCCTTGTCCAGAGCGCCGATGATGCAGGTGCGGCCCTTGCGGGAACGGGCGAACTTGATGGCAGCGCGGACCTTGGGCTCCATGGAACCCTTGCCGAACTGACCCTCGTCGGCCAGACGCTCGGCCTCGTCGGCGGTGAGGTCCTCGAGCTCCTCCTGGTTGGGCTTGCCAAAGTTGATGGCGACATGCTCGACGGCGGTCAGCAGGAACAGAACGTCGGCGTCGCAGTCCTCGGCCAGCAGCTCGCCGCCCAGGTCCTTGTCGATGACGGCGGGGACGCCCTTGTAGCAGCCCTTGTTCTCGTAGTCGCGGACGACGGGGATGCCGCCGCCACCGCAGGCGATGACGATGAACTCGTTGTCGAGCAGGTTGAGGATGGAGTCAGCCTCGACGATCTTCTTGGGATCGGGGGAAGCGACGACGCGACGCCAGCCGCGGCCGGAATCCTCGACGAAGACCTTGGAGGGATCCTCGGCCATGAACTCCTTGGCCTGCTCCTCGGTATAGAAGGGGCCGATCGGCTTAGTCGGGTTCTTGAACGCGGGATCATCCGGGTCGCACTCGATCTGGGTGACGACGGTGGCGGCGTGCCAACGCTTATAGCGCTTGTGCATCTCGCGGCCGATGCCCTGCTGCAGGTGATAACCAATGTAGCCCTGGGACATGGCGCCGCACTCGGGCAGCGGCATCTCGGGGGTGCCGATGGCGTCGTGGGCAGCGGCGAAGGCGTTCTGGATCATGCCGACCTGCGGGCCGTTGCCGTGGGTGATGATGATCTCGTTACCCTGCTCGATCAGGCCGAGAAGAGCGTGAGCGGTGTTGCTCACGGCCTCGATCTGCTCAACGGGGTTGTTGCCGAGGGCGTTGCCGCCAAGGGCGACGACAATACGATCGGGCTTGCCAAGAGGCTTAGACATTGCTGGAATCCTTTCTGTAAAAGGCCTACAACCCATTAATAACCCGTGTCCGTGCGATACACGAGTTTATTAAGGTTTATATTCCTGTTATCCCTTATTTTATTCATTTTGAAAACAGTTGAACGGTGAACGGTCATTTTTACCCGCTCAGCGTAAAGAAGCCCAGCTTAGGCATATCTACGCCATTTACGTGCGACTTTATTTTAATAGAGCAGGGATTAGACCAGATTATGCAAACTATATCTCTGCTAAACACAAAACAGACAGCGTAATATCTTACTCGCACTATACGAGATTCTATGCATTAATAAGACGAGTATGCACCCCTGCAAAAACATGGGGCTTTTCATTCAGCATAAGGAATAAAGATGAGCTCCAAAAAGGCAACCAGCCCCAAAGCACGGGGATAGAAGGCAACAACAGCCAAAACCTCCATCCATCCCCAAAGCGGCGCGAGGTTTCGCGGCAAAGCCGCGAAACAGCGAAGGGGACAAAAGACCCCCACAACCACGTCCTTCATCCGCCCCCACAATCCGAGGACGTAGTCGTAGCAGGATCTGAGGGCTAACCTTCGCGGACACTCCGCAGGACGAAAGAACCCCCGCCGCACGTAGTGCGCAGCGGGGGTTCTTTCATGTCCGAGGACGTCCGCGAAGGTTAGCCCTCAGATCCTGCGGTGGGAGACCTAGGCCTCGTTGTACACCGTCTTGAGCTTCAGCAGGTGAGCGTAGCGGTCCATGGCAGCCTGCTCGTTCTCCTTGAAGAGCTCCTCGGCGCGCTCGGGGAAGGAACGCGTCAGCGAAGCGTAACGGGCCTCGTTCATCAGGAACTCCTGATAGCCGCCCGCGGGCTCCTTGGAATCGAGCGAGAACTTCTTGCCGGCAGCAGCCTCGGGGTTGAAGCGGAAGAGGTTCCAGTAACCGCACTCGACAGCCTTCTTCATCTCGGCCTGGCAGTTCTGCATGCCGCCCTTCTTGATGGAGTGCATCTCGCAGGGGCTGTAGCCGATGATGAGGGACGGGCCGTCGTAGGCCTCGGCCTCGTGGATGGCCTTGAGGGTCTGAGCCGGGTTGGCGCCCATGGCGACCTGCGCCACATAGACGTAGCCGTAGCTCATGGCAATCTCGGCCAGGGACTTCTTCTTGGTCACCTTACCGGCAGCGGCGAACTGAGCGACCTGGCCCAGGTTCGAGGCCTTGGAGGCCTGACCACCGGTGTTGGAGTAAACCTCGGTGTCGAAGACGAAGACGTTGACGTTGTGGCCGGAAGCCAGGACGTGGTCCAGGCCACCGAAGCCGATGTCGTAGGCCCAGCCGTCGCCGCCGAAGATCCAGAAGGACTTCTTGGTGAGGTAAGCCTTGTCGGCGAGGATCGCCTTGGAAGCGTCGCAGCCGCACTTCTCGAGCTCGGCAACGTAGGCAGCGGCAGCGGTCTTGGAGGCCTCGGCGTCGTTGACGGAGTCGATCCAAGCCTGGCCGGCGGCCTTGAGCTCATCGGACGGACCATCGGCAGCGATGATGTCCTGGGTAGCGGCGATCAGCTTGTGCTGAACGGCCTCATAGCCAACGGCCATGCCCAGACCGTGCTCGGCATTGTCCTCGAACAGGGAGTTGTTCCACGCCGGGCCGTGACCGTCCTTATCCTTGCAGTAAGGAGCGGTGGCAGCGGGGTTACCCCAAATGGAGGAGCAGCCGGTGGCGTTGGAAATGAACATGCGGTCGCCGGCGACCTGGGTCACCAGACGTGCATAGGCGGTCTCGGCGCAGCCGGCGCAGGAGCCGGAGAACTCCAGGTAGGGCTGCTTAAACTGGCTGCCCTTGACGTTGGCCGCGATGAGCTCCTTCTTCTCGGAGACGTTCTCGACCATGTAGTCCCAAACGGGCTGCTGGTCCATCTCCTGCTCGGTGGGAACCATCTCGAGGGCGCCCTTGGGGCAAACCTTGACGCAGTTGGTGCAGCCCATGCAGTCGAGCGGGGACACGGCCATGGTGAACTTCATGCCCTTGGCCTTGGGGCCCATGGCGTCGAGCGTGCGGGTAGCCTCGGGCGCGGCGGCAGCCTCGTCCTCGGTCATCGCGAACGGACGGATGGTGGCATGCGGGCACACGTAGGCGCACTGGTTGCACTGGATGCACTTGGTCTCGTCCCAGTGGGGAACGACCACGGCGACGCCGCGCTTCTCGTATGCGGAGGCGCCCAGCTCAAACTGGCCGTCGGCGCAATCGACGAAGGCGGAAACAGGCAGGCTGTCGCCATCCATGCGATCGATGGGCTCGAGCAGGTTCTTGACCTGCTGGGCGATAGCGGACTTGGTCTCCTCGGAGAGCTCGACGGGAGCGGCATCCTCGGCGGTAGCCCAGTCGGCCGGAACCTCGAACTTACGGAAGGCGGTAGCGCCGGCATCGATGGCCTTGTGGTTGGCGTCGACGATAGCCTGGCCCTTCTTCATGTAGGACTTGGTAGCCGCGTCCTTCATGTACTGCAGGGCGTCCTCGGCGGGCAGGACCTTGGCCAGCGCGAAGAAGGCGGACTGGAGCACCGTGTTGGTGCGCTTGCCCATGCCGACCTTAGCGGCCAGGTCGATAGCGTCGATCAGGTAGACGTTGACGTTGTTGTTCGCGATGTAGCGCTTGGCCACGGCGGGCATGTGCTCGGCGAACTCCTCGTCGCTCCACTGGCAGTTGACCAGGAAGGTGCCGCCCGGCTTGACGTCGCGGACCATCTTGAAGCCCTTAACGATGTAGCTGGGGTTATGGCAGGCGACAAAGTCGGCCTTGGTCACGTAGTACGGCGAACGGATCGGAGAATCACCAAAGCGCAGGTGCGAGACGGTGACGCCGCCGGTCTTCTTGGAGTCGTACTGGAAGTAGGCCTGGACGTACTTGTCGGTGTGGTCGCCGATGATCTTGATCGAGTTCTTGTTGGCACCGACGGTACCGTCGCCACCCAGACCCCAGAACTTGCACTCGATGGTGCCGGGGGCTGCGGTGTTGGGCGCATCCTCGGCCTCGGGCAGGCTCAGGTTGGTCACGTCATCGACAATGCCGATGGTGAACTCGCGCTTGGGCTCGTCCTTCTTGAGCTCCTCGAAGACAGCGAACGCGGACGCGGGAGGCGTGTCCTTGCTGCCCAGGCCATAACGGCCGCCGACGACCTTGATGCCCGTCTTGCCGGCCTCGTAGAGAGCGGAGACGACGTCCTGGTAGAGCGGCTCGCCGATGGAACCCGGCTCCTTGGTACGGTCCATGACGGCGATCTTCTGGACGGTCTCGGGGAGAACGTCGACGAAGTGCTTGATGGAGAACGGACGGAACAGACGAACCTTGACCAGGCCGACCTTCTCGCCGTGAGCGTTGAGGTAGTCGATGACTTCCTCGAGCACGTCGCAGAAGGAGCCCATGCACACGACGACGCGATCGGCATCGGGAGCGCCGTAGTAGTTGAACAGGCCGTAATCGGTGCCAAGCTTCTCGTTGATCTTCTTCATGTAGCCCTCGACGACGGCGGGAAGCTCGTCGTAGACCTTGTTGCAGGCCTCACGGTTCTGGAAGAAGATATCGCCGTTCTCGTGGCTACCGCGGGTGTGCGGGTGCTCAGGGTTGAGCGCGTGATCGCGGAAAGCCTGGACGGCGTCCATGTCGCACATCTCGGCCAGATCCTTGTAGTCCCACATGGCGACCTTCTGGATCTCGTGGCTGGTGCGGAAGCCGTCGAAGAAGTTAAGGAACGGGGTCTTACCCTCGATGGCGGCAAGGTGAGCCACCGGCGAGAGGTCCATGACCTCCTGGACGTTGCCCTCGGCGAGCATGGCGAAGCCGGTCTGACGACAAGCCATGACGTCGGAGTGATCGCCAAAAATGTTCAGGGCGTGGGAAGCGACGCAACGCGCGGAGACGTGGAAGACGCCCGGGAGCTGCTCGCCCGCGATCTTGTACATGTTCGGAATCATCAGGAGCAGACCCTGAGAAGCCGTGTAGGTGGTGGTCAGAGCACCGGCGCCCAGCGAACCGTGAACGGTACCGGCTGCACCTGCCTCGGACTCCATCTCGACGACCTTGACCGGGGTGCCGAAGATGTTCTTGCGACCCTGGGCCGCCCACTGGTCGACATGGTCGGCCATCGGGCTGGACGGCGTAATGGGATAGATTCCCGCTACCTCGGTGTACGCATACGAAACATATGCGGCCGCCTCGTTGCCGTCCATAGACTTAAACTTACGCGCCATATACCCCTCTCCTCTCATATAGGTATACAGGCCCCGGCGATTGCCGGGATGCTGGCGTGATGGGTTTTTCGCTGTTGCTTCCAATCATCTGGCAGGCAGACTGAGCAGCAGGCACATGGCGTGGAGAGAAGGCATGCCAAGGCGAGGAGGGCTGCACGCGCTCCACAGGCCCAGCTACCCGTCTTGCACATGACCGAGCGCCGCAAAGGCCGCATGCCGGATGCTCCCGGGCACGCCCCGGCGATGGGAAGCGCCCGCAACGGAAATCCGCATGCGGGCTTATTGTACCCCGCCGCCAAGCCATATTTCGACAAATATAGGTGGGCGGTAAAGGTTTACCTTAGGTGACTGCCAAGGGGCGAGATGGCCCCTCGGACGGAAAAGTCGCAGCCTGCATCGAGAGTGGATAATCTCCCACTTTTTGCCTGTATCTTGACCAAAAGTGGGAGATTATCCACTCTCATGGGTTGTGCGTCCGAAAATTCTCTCTCGTGCGTCCGGAAATCCACTCTCGTTTCTCTATCGCCGACCACACGGCAGTTGCGGTGAAATGGGGACTGTTTTTGCCGGTCGCGGCCTTAAACAGTCCCTATTTCACCGCAACTCATTGGGGGGGATGAGCTAGAGGGCGCCGAGGAGGATGGCGTAGGTGGTGGATTCGCCGAGTTTGAGCTCGTCGCCGGGGTTGAGCTGGGCAGAGCGGCCGGGCTCTACTTGAACACACACACTCGTGGCCCCGTTTACCACCACGGTGCCGTTCGTGGACGACAGGTCCTCGACAAACCATGCGCCAGAATCGTCGCACCAGATATGGGCATGGCGGGCCGAGACGTCGTCACCGACGTCGGTGATGTCGCCCTCCCCCGTTGCCAGCGCGCCGATCTCAACACCTTCCTCACTCGGCTGAATCCAGCGCGGGGCGCTCACCACGTAGCCGTTTTGCACGCGCAGCAGTCCCAGCGGATGCGCCGGCGCGACCTCATGCTCGCCCGCGACCGAAGATGTGCTCAGCGAGCGCGGCGTCGACGTGGCGCCGCCACAGGTCGCATGAGCGTAGTCGATGGCATAGGTCACCGACGAACGTACATCTGCCGAGCAACCCACGGCGACAAACAGCACCAGGATGGCCTCGGCGCGCTCGGCGGGCATGAGTTCAGCCGCCTGCGACAGGCGCTCGAGCGCATTGCGATAGAGATTCGTGTCCTGGTGGCATTCCTCGAGTGCCCGCACCATGGGCTCGCCAGCGGGGCCGCACACCATATTGGTCACGGCCGCGGCGTCCATGGGATTGCGACGGCGCAGGGCCAGCTGCGACATAATGCGCGCGGCCGAGGTGCCGTAATCGGCAAAATAACGTTCCTGCAGCGTGCCGACCGGCGCGCGCACGATAAAGCGCGAAACCCAGGAGCGATCGGCGGCACGGCTCTGCGGACTACGGCCGTCGGCGAGCGGGCGGCTCGAGAGCACCAGGCCGCACAGTTCGATATGGCTCAGGTGCGCTGCGCGCTTAAAGATGTCAAACATTGCCCCGCACGGGGTGAGCTCAACTTGAGAAGCCATGGCTTAGCCCTCCTTGGTCGCAGAGATCGTGTCGGATACTTCGGCCGGCCCGCCAAAGGCGCGGGCAGCCGCGGCTCCGCCGGCAAGCGGCGTCGCCATGGGAATTTTCGCACGTCGTGCTGACACGACGGGAAGCTCAAAGGCAAACCCCATCGCCAGCAAAAACCACGTAAGCGCATAGGTTGCAATTATGGCGGCCACCAGGCCGCCCGCCACGGCATGCTGGGAAAACACGGCACATGCGAGTGCGACCAGAGCCGGAACCTCGCAGGCGGAAAGGGCCAACACGCCCTGCAGAAATCCCGCACGGCGGTCGCGCGCCAAGGCCCCGGCAGCGATGCCCACCATGCCCGGCGATGCCAACGCCAGCGCGGCGATAATGGCCGGCAGCTTCCCGGACCACATAAGCGGTCCCACGACGAGCGTCACATGGGCGCCCGACGCCAACAGCGCCGCTGATACCACGACCACGGTCCAAAGCACGCCGCATACCGCCGTCGCACCAACCATCGCCGCACGCCGGACTGTGTGCCCCGATACCTCCATCGGGCACGGCATGAGCGGCTCGGCGCGAAGCGAGCGGGCGACATTTTGCGCATAGTGGTCGCAAAATGCCGAGAGCGCCGCCTCCACCGCAGCCGGCTCGGGACGATCTTCCTGATGGCAGGACAGGCAGGTCATCACCACATCGAACAGCTGAGCGTCGACAAACGCCAGCGCATCGCGCAAATCCTCGGAATTTGGATCGAGCCCCAGCTGCTGAGCCTGTTCGGCCGCGGCAAGTGC